>CAIQBY010000396.1 GCA_903870175.1 uncultured Bacteroidota bacterium | reverse complement strand
CCGGTCGGACGGGTAAACTCCCTTAATCCACTAGGGCATTCCGGACAACGAAGATTACATGATGTAGTTGGTTCAAAAGTAATACTTACCGGTATTCCCCATTGCACAGGCTTCTTTCCCCACTTCGATACATAAAAACTTGAAAGCACCTTGGCCGCATTCCACACCCGTCTTATTGTTAGTTTGGAAAAATAATTTAATCCGTCTGTTGTTCTTGCGTTCAATTTATTTCTTTTATGTAAAAGTAGCAAAACTAAAACGCCCCGCAAAATGCAGGGCGCCTCAATTATTTGTTTATTCTAATTTATCTCACAATTTCAAACTTTCCTCTGCTGATAATTTCCTTTTTCTCATTCAATATATTAAAGAGATAAAATCCGGGAGTTAAACCTTCTGTTTGTATTTTCGCTTTATTATTTTGCATCAAATGAATACTGAGTTTTCTCCCTGTAATATCAAGCACTTCCACATAGTTTGAGTTTATAGAACAGCTAAAGTTAATTTCATTAGTAGCAGGATTCGGGAACACAGAAACTGAATTATCCTGAGTATATTCTTTTATTCCTGCGTAACAATCCCAGCAGAAACCATCAACATAATACTTGCTTCCAACCTTTGCGCCACCACGCATATATATACTTGATGAAACATATATTTGCTGTGAGTCGGGAACAACAGTGCCGGAAACATAATTCATCGTAATAGTATGACTTGCCCAAGCAGAACCTGTACTGCTTTCTCCCCATTTGCCACTTGCAATGGTATCAAGTTTACCGGTAGTTGTAGCACCCCATTTGGTTAAATAAGCAAGCACAAACGAAGAATCGCCTGCCATTACAGAATCCTTTGATGAAAAAGATAAATAAGTAGGACGCGAAATAGAAATTGGTTGTCCGAAAGTTAAACCTGTTGTTGGCACCACATGTATTGTTCCCAAACATAATAACCCAACAGTATCAAAATTTTGACCATGTCTGAAAGGGTTCGGAACTTGGACACTTGTTGGCACCACTTCAGTTACTACCTTTGCTGACGCCAGACCAAATGCCGGAGAACTGATAACTTTATATACTGATTGTGCCATACCGCCTACCGATGCAGTATTAAAACTTGTCCATCCTTGCGGATCCTGTAAGGTACCAAATTGGTCGTTAGCCCAAATTTCAAGCCCTAAATCGACCTGTGATTTTACAGTTATTACTAAAAGTAATGATGCTGAAATTGTAAGTATTAATTTTTTCATTATTTATTTATTATTGTGAATTTACCTTTATTTAAAATTGAATTATCTTTCCCTATAATATTATACCTGTACATTCCATTGGCATAATTGGATGTATTAATAGTTGTTTGATTATTAGTAATTGTAATAATGTCAATCAATCGCCCAGTAACATCAAATATTTGAATGGCTTTTTGTTGTGAAGCATCTGCAACAAAGTTAATTTCATTTTGAGCAGGATTAGGGAAAACCAGTTCATTATTTGATTCTGTCACTTCCTTAATACCAACTCCCACAGGAGCTGATTGTAACCAACTAACTCTTTTAACAGCACCTGTCGAATCCATTGTAGCGGATGCAAGTATATATCCAAGTCCATTTGCCCAAAAGTTATAGATAGTTGTTGAGTCAGCCGAAGTTTGAGCATTAAGATGCCAGGAAGGTGTGATTGGAAAAGCATAGTACGCATCAACGGTATCATGCGTTATTTTTGTTTCCTTGCTTCGTATCACAGTATAAGTTCCCAAAGGAGTAGTAAGAGTTCCAAATGCATCAACAATAGCTGTCTTTTTAACTGTTGAATGATCCCTTAAACTATCAATTAATACAGTAAATCCCGAAACTGTTACATTGTGTCCGAATGGAAACTTTGCATACGTTCTGTAATTATTAGTAAATGTACTGTTATAAGTATAAGGAAAATTAACCAGTAATTCCGAAGCATTATCCTTATCAGTAATTGCTGTAGGGTATCCCAATAAAGTCAGAGTACCTGTTAAACCCAATGTTTGTATTGATGACGAATTATTAATTGTATATGCATAATTATTTTGCCATCCTTCTTTAATCACCAAGTTAGCACTACTGAAGTTTGCATTCGGTGCCGAAGAATAATTTAAAAACGATAATGTATCGTGAGCATTTTGTCCTAATGCAGCCATATTCCAAACTTGACTTGTCGCACTTGCAGTTCCTATTGCAATAGTAGTTGGGAATGAATCTGTAGCCTGATGAAGAACTTGCCCCGGCGTTGCAATATCAGCAGTTGTAATTGTTATTTGAGCACTTGCGCTAAAGATTCCTAAGCATAGGGAAAGACCCACTAATAATTTTTTCATAATTCTTTATTGTTTTAACTATAAATATTATTTAGCTATTGCAAATTTCCCACGATTTAAAATAGAGTTATCCTTTCCTATAATAGAATAATAATAAACTCCATTTGCGTAAGAAGAAGTATTAATAGTAGTAGTTTCATTTGTTACAGAGAAGGTATCAATCAAACGCCCTGTAACATCAAATAATTTAATAGCCTTTTGTTTTGAAGCATCAGCAACAAAATTAATTTCATTCTGTGCAGGATTTGGATAAACACTTTCGTTCAAAGATGAAGAATATTCATTAATTCCTAATGCAGGCATTGTAGTTAACCATTGAACTGATTTTACATTTCCAGTAGAATCCATAGTAGCAGTAACAAGTGGAAACCCAACTCCATTAGCCCAAAAAGTATAAGTTGTTGTAGAATCGGCAGTCTTTTGAACATTATACCATGAAGATATAGCGTGAATATAAGCATCTACAGTATCATGCGTAATTTTTGTTTCCTTACTCCTGATTACGTTATATGTTCCTAAAGGAGTTGTAAGACTTCCCCATGCATCAACTACAGCAGTTTTCTTTACAGAAGAATATTCTCTGATAGAATCTACCATAACAGTATTTCCTGAAACTGTTACATTATATCCATAATAAAACTTTGCTTTGGTTCTATAATTATTATTAAAGGAAGAATTATATGTATAAGGATAAGTAACAGAGATTTCAGTCGGACTATCCATTTGATTGATATTTGTTGGATTTCCGCCAATATTAGCTATACCTGCATTACCAAGGAAAGATAATGATGAAGAGTTGCTGATTGCATAAACAAATTGACTTTTAGATCCTTGTTTAATAACTAAATTTGCAGTTGGATAGTTAGTATTCGGCGCCCATGCATAAGATTCAAATAGCAATGTGTCTTTTGTCGATTGCCCCAAGGCCGTCATATTCCAAGTTTGGCTTGCTCCTGCCGAACCTACTGAAACAGTTGGTAAAGTATCAGTTGATTGATACACTAAATGTGTTGGAATTGTAATGTCATTTGATGTTATTGTAATTTGTGCGATAGCACTTGTAATTACAAAACTGAATGAAGAAAGAATTAGTAATGTTTTTTTCATGGTATTTAATTTATTTTATTGATTTATATATAATTATTATGAAAGCAAAAGTATATATTTTTATTGATAAAGAATA
Organism: uncultured Bacteroidota bacterium; assembly: GCA_903870175.1. Classification (GTDB taxonomy): domain Bacteria; phylum Bacteroidota; class Bacteroidia; order 2-12-FULL-35-15; family 2-12-FULL-35-15; genus 2-12-FULL-35-15. The sequence goes on along the minus strand of CAIQBY010000396.1, from coordinate 5,938 downwards.
ATTATTTTTTTATTCTACTATAAAAGTAGATAAATCAATATCCTGCTTTTGCAGAACCGATATTTTCTATCGGGTGCCAGGTAGTTTTTATTTCCTGCAAATCAAATATAAAGTAAGGACTTTCTGCCTTATCTGATTCTAATGAATTTTCGTTATAAACAAAAACACGCTTCACATTTAGAGAAGCATTTTCTTTTATAGCTTTTATTTCCTTCCTATTGTTCCTATAGGTTACAATAGCATTAACATCCATGTGAGAAGAAAAATGACAGTGTAATTCTTCACTATTTCCTGTCAAAATATTTACCACCCCAGAAGGAACATCTGAAGTATTTAATACTTCAGCAAAAGTTACAGAACATAAAGGCTTGCTTTCGGAAGCAAGAACTACACAGGTATTACCTCCTGCAATTACAGGTGCAACAGCAGAAACCAAACCAAGCAAAGATTTTTCTTCGGAAGCAATAATTGCTACAACACCTGTTGGTTCAGCAACAGAAAAATTAAAATGTGAAGAGGCAACAGGATTAACCGAACTGAATAACTGCTGATATTTATCGCACCAACCTGCATAATAAACCATTCTCTCAATTGATAATTCAACTTCTTCTTTTGCAGATTTTGCTGCTCTTCCCTGCATTACAAGTTCTGAAATAAATTGTTCTTTTCGTCCCTCCATTATTTCTGCAATGCGATATAAAATCTGTGAACGATTAAATGCTGATTTTCCACTCCATCCTCCGAAAGCATTACGGGCAGATACTTCAGCATTCCTGAAATCCTTGCGGGATGATAAACAGATGTTGGTAATAACATCTCCATTTTTATTTTTCAAAGGATAATATCTTCCTGATTCAGTTCTTGGAAATTGTCCTCCTATAAATATTTTATATGTTTTTAAAATTTCTAAACGTTCCATATTTCAATTTTATTTAATTTATGAACTTGCGGTTAAAACCTAAGGTACGGCATCAATCCATGTAATCCGCCTTCCCTTCCAAAACCACTTTCTTTATATCCTCCGAAAGGTGACGTAGGGTCGAACTTATTATATGTATTAGCCCAAACAACTCCTGCACGTAATTTTGACGTAAGATTAAATATCTTGGAACCTTTATCTGTCCACACTCCGGCAGATAATCCATAAGGAATGTTATTTGCTTTTTCTATGACTTCTTCTATCGTTCTGAATGTTTGAACTGTTAATACAGGTCCGAATATTTCTTCCTGAACAACTCTATGTGATTGCGATGCATTTAAAAATAATGTAGGCCGGCAGAAGTTTCCTTTGGTTGGAATGGTGCATGAACTCTGATATAATTCAGCACCTTCTTCTTTTCCTATCTTTAAATATTTATTTATTTTTAATAATTGTTCTTTAGAGTTAATTGCTCCAATATCAGTATTTTTATCCAAAGGATTGCCAACGATAAGTGTTTCCATCCGGTCTTTTAATTTGCGAATAACAATATCGGCAACACTTTCCTGAACAAATAATCTTGAACCGGCACAACATACATGTCCCTGATTAAAAAATATTCCATTTACAATTCCTTCTATAGCCTGATCTAATGGCGCATCTTCAAAAATAATATTTGCAGCTTTGCCTCCAAGTTCAAGCGTAAGTTTTTTATCGGTACCTGCAATTGCCTTCTGAATAAGCTTTCCAACATCAGTAGAACCGGTAAATGCAATTTTATTTATATCAGGATGATTGACAATAGCTGCTCCTGTGGCACCAGCACCTGTAACAATATTTACAACACCATCAGGCAATCCACTGTCACGAATAAGTTCAGCAAGTTTTAAAGCTGTTAGAGAAGTTGTTTCAGCAGGTTTAAGAACTACTGTATTACCTGTCGCCAAAGCTGGAGCGATTTTCCATGCAGCCATCAGCAAAGGAAAATTCCATGGAATTATTTGCCCTGCAACACCAATCGGTTTTGGATTTCTATTCGGAAACGCATATTCAAGTTTATCAGCCCAACCGGCATAATAAAAGAAATGATTGGCTGCCAGCGGAACATCTATATCTCTGCTTTCACGTATAGGTTTGCCACCATCCATAGTTTCTATCACAGCAAATTCACGTGCACGTTCCTGCATTAATCTCGCTATGCGATAAATATATTTTCCTCTTTCTTTTGCAGATATTTTGCTCCATTTAGTAAATGCTTTTCGTGCTGCTTTCACTGCTTTATCCACATCCTTTGCGTCTGCTTCTGCAATATCTGCAAGCTTTTCATCTGTTGCAGGATTATAAGTCGCGAAATATTTTTTACTGTTTGGCTTTACAAACTTACCATCAATAAATAAATCATATTTTTTTTTCAATGAAATATGACTGGTATCTTCAGGTGCCGGTTCGTAAGCCCAGTCTGTTTTAAAATCCAGTTTCGGTTCGTTTGTTTTCTTTGCCATTTTTTATGTTTCCTCCGAATTTGCTTTTCGCGAATTTGGAGGTTTGTTTTAAATTGTTATTATTTTTTAAAACCTCCAAATCGGCGAAAAGCCGATTCGGAGGGGGTATCATTCGTTCATTATTGATTCCATTCTTTGAATTACTTCTTCATTCTTTTGATTATGACTAAAGACAAAGTTTTCTTTTCCTTCAAATAAATTAAACATTTCGTTCCGTTTAAGTTTTGTTGGTTTGTCTGATAATATTGAGTTGTACGAATTGTGTTTCCATGTTTCTAATTTGTCTGCAAACTGATGATGCACAGGATTAAGATGAATATACAAAATCAAATCTTTTAAATATTCTGAAGATGTTATTTCTTTTCTTCTAAATCCTTTTATAAACAAATTACCTTTTCTTTTTTCCTGAATATTTACTGCTTGTGCATATCCATTAAATAAGCTGCTGAACAGTTTTATCAAATGTAAGTTTAAATAGTCAACATCTTCATCAGGGCTTGATAATTCTTTAAATTCTTCAAATGATATTACCGTTTCCGGAATTCTATTAATCTCTTTTAAAAAAGTATAAATTATTTTTTCTGATTTTAGTTGAATCAAAAAATGAAAATGATTTGGCATCAAACAATAGCAATAAGTGTTGGCAATCGGCGAAATATATTCATCATATTTTGAAAGAAAATAGGAATAATTTCTTTCCATAAAAAATAACTTATCATTGCCCACAGCATGATTGTATATATGATAAAAGGTATCAGACTTTAATATTTGTTGTTTGATTGACATTTTGTTTTTCTCTCTCCGAATTCGCTTCCTCCGAATTCGCTTTTCGCGAATTTGGAGGTATTAATTGTAATTGTTTTTTAAAACCTCCAAACTGGCGAAAAGCCAGTTCGGAGGAAGAATTAATCTTTCGAAAAATAATCTATACTTTGATAAACTCCTGTAGCTTCTTTTGCTATTTGCATCAATACATCATTGGCTAAACTGCTTGCTCCGAAACGAAACCATTCGTTGCTCAACCATGCGCCGCCTAACGTTTCACGCACCATTACCAGATAATGAAGAGCAGCTTTTGCAGAAGAAATTCCTCCGGCAGGTTTCATTCCAATCATCTTTCCTGTTTTATAATAATAGTCGCGAATGGCTTCCAGCATTACTAATGTAACAGGCATTGTAGCTGCCGGAGATATTTTTCCGGTTGATGTTTTTATAAAATCAGCACCTGCATACATTGCTATTTCACTTGCGCGTCGTACATTATCCAGTGAAGAAAGTTCGCCGGTTTCGAATATTACTTTTAATCTTGCTTTGCCACAGGCTTCTTTGATAGAAGCTATTTCATCATAAACAAAATTATAATTTCCTTCCAGAAATTCACCTCGTGAAATTACCATATCAATTTCATCAGCACCATTATCAACTGCAAATTTTGTATCTGCTATTTTTACATCGTATGTAGATTGTCCGCTGGGGAAAGCTGTTGCCACTGATGCTACTTTTACATTTGTTCCCTTTAATGCGTCTTTGGCTATCTTCACCATTGATGGATAAACGCATACTGCTGCAACGGTTGGCAGTCCTGCTATTACATCATGCAGATGAACTGCCTTATAACACATCTGCTTTACTTTTCCTTCGGTATCTTTTCCTTCAAGAGTAGTAAGGTCAATCATGTTCAGAACCATTTTAAGTCCTTGCAGCTTTGATGATTTTTTTATGCTTCGTGTTGTAAACCTTGCTACGCGCTCTTCCACGCCTACCTGATCAATCACAGGTGTGTTTCTAAAATCGGGAAAACTATTATTGTTCATTATTCAGTATAAAGTACTCGAACAAAGATATTCAAAATTAGTGTCGGTAAAAATTGAGAATTAAATTAAATAATATTGAACATCGAATACTGAATTCCGAATTCCGAAGTGCATTTCACACTTCATTATTCGATGTTCATTATTCATTATTCTTTTTCTTAATCGAATGAATAATTTAATGTATTAATGAGGAATACCGGGCGGTTTCAGCATTTCAAAATGAGGGATTCCATCTTCCATATATTCTTCGCCTATAACCGAAAATCCAAATTCAGTATAAAAATCCTTGAGATAACATTGGGCGCCTATGCGGATGGGAACATTGCCGTATATTTTATTTACTGCATCTATGGAATGTATCATCAATTCCCGGCCTACTTCTTTTTTTCTTGCTTTTTTCGGCACCACTACTCTGCCTATTGATACTTCTCTGAACGAAACTCCGGCTGGTAATATTCTTGAATAGGCAACTAATTTATCGTTGGAATCGTGCCCGAGCAAATGAAAACATTTTGCATCTTTTCCGTCAGCATCCTGATAAAGGCATTTCTGTTCTATCACAAAAACTTCTGCACGCAAGTGCATGATTTCGTATAATTTTGAAGGAGATAATTCCTTGAATTTTTTTATGTGCCAGTCAATTGTCATTGGTCGACAAATGTATTAAAAATGAATTACAAAGGAAGATAATTTTTTTGGTACGGATAACTAATCGTTTCGAATTTACGAATCTTTATTTATTAATAACAATTCTTAAATTCGTATTGATTAGTTATCCTCACCATTTATCTTGATTAATCAACCAAAAAGCTTTTTATATCACTCCAATCGCCTGCACCTTTTGTACCGTTTCCACAAATTTGAATTTCATAATCCAATCCATGAGTGAAGCCCGAACTAATAAGCATTGTTTGATTTTCGCTTCTTCCATTCATCACCCAATCAGCATCAGTGCCGCCTTTCAGACGTATTCTTGCAAGATAAAAATGAGCATTTTCATCTCCTTGATATTCAAATTTCATTTTCTGACCGCCTAAAGCCATTGAATTTACATTTAACACTTTTCCGGTAAGCGGCGCAGGAGTTCCTTTGGTTTTGTTGGCTGTGAAGCCTGTTTCTTCAAGTTTGGAAACCACGTTTCCGCAATTATCCTGAATATTTTTCATCAATCCTGATGTGTTGGTAAGTATGTCCTGATAAATTTCATCAGCCAGCGAAGTATTTTTAGCTGCATGTGCTGCTCCGAATTGGTCGAAACCTTTTCTCAAAGCTATAATTATTGGTGCAGTGCCTGGATAATCCGGATTTCCGTCTGTCTTCGGCAAGACATCAAATATCATAAAGAAAAAATAATTAGGGCGGCTATATTGCAAACATTCCCTGTTACATGTTAAATCTACTACCATTTTGTTTTTTTATTAAGATTAATATTAATGATTACTATTTGAATTAAATTAAAAACTCGTCCAACATGTTAAATGCTGATAATTAACATTCCAGCGTATATTTTACAGTTTCCGGTAATCACTGGAAAACTTACAGTATATACTGAAACATTTTCAGTGATTACTGATAATATTCCAGTGTACACTGAACATTTTCCGGTGTACACTTATTTTCTTACAGTATATGCTGAAACATTTTCAGCAATTACTTTATTGTTGCTTTATGCAAATTATTAATCAAAGAACTTTTAAAATTTT
>CAIQBY010000395.1 GCA_903870175.1 uncultured Bacteroidota bacterium | reverse complement strand
TTTTAGGGCTTATAAAGAAGGTGATTTCCTACACAAAACCTCTCACTCATAAAATCATCTTCTCTTAAAATGCTTCTATTGAAGTCTGTTTTTTCTTATTCTTATATTTTTTGAGGGTTGTGCAACAGTTACTTATGTTATAAGTAAACTTAATTAATTGTCCTGCCAAATATGATGGTCGTTTTTCATTTTTGAATGTATCCTTTATTCTTTTGGTTAAAAATTCTTTTGGTTTCTTCAGATTCTTTATTGATTCTGATATATCAGAAAGTGTTATTTCGTTTGCACCAATTGCAATGAAATTTGAAGCTCTGAAGTCATCGTAATATAAACCACCTTGTGTTCTGACTAGCCAATAATTTCTGTCTGCTTTAATTAATGGTGTCTTTGCAAGCAATTGTTCAATGTCTGAAATGGTCATATTTTATTTTGTTTTTAGTTAATTTCTTATTTCTGTTTGTCTGCTTAATGTTGCGATAAAGTTCGTTACGTGCGTTCTCACAATTACCGATAACATTATAATATACGCACTTTCATGCTAAATAACTCCTTCATTATCATTGATAGATTTAGATTTCATGTTCTATATCTTTTTCGCCATTGTTGTTATTTTCACCACCAACCTTATATATTTAATTAATCCAAAAGTACTAAATCATTCCTTACTACTACAAAATAAAAACATTTCCGCATATACATTATTATTTAATCCACTCCTCTTATATATAAGGTATATTTCCTCAAAACAAATAATCCCTCTCCTTCGTCTTTAAATAGTACTTTCACTTTACCAAATCTATAAAAATGAAGAAAACAATACTTAAAAAAATAGTAATCAAACTGCTCGAACTGCCGTTTGTTACTATCAAATTGCTCAGCAAAACGATGGTATGTTTTTATCTGCCAAAAGGAGTTTCGGAAAACCAAATAAGTATTATTATAAATGATGACCTTGCACAGCTGCCCATCCTGGTGGAGAAAGCCGCAGTTTGCATTCATTTGGCACTTGGCAATAATGAAGAGCCGGTGCTGTATACGGATATAATGTATTTCAAAAAAAGAGGCAACGATACCGAGGTGGTAATACACAACAGGCGTGCAGTATTTATCCCGATGCCGATAAAAAAGCTTAATATAGTTCTTCCTGCAAAATTATTCCACATGATAAAAAGCAATTGCATTGTTGCTTTTGCTTACATAATTGATGTGGATGGAGGGCAGAGAGGATATACACATATGACAGACAAGGCAAAACATTTGAATTCGCGCGAGCGAAAACCAGAGTTTCTGAAGCAGCGGAAACAAAATAATACCGATTGATACTGTTTTTTATTCCTTTTATACCTGTTCATACTTTCCTTACTTTTTCACGTATTAATTTTATTCACCTTCGTGCCATCAAAGTTCGTTCTTTTATGTTATCGATTATTCAAAAAGCACTTAAAATAAGGTGTCGAAACCAGCGAAAACCTCCATTCCGAAGTTTTACAGTGTAAAAAGTGTTTTAGAAACAATAAAACGTTCGCTGCGCAAGTAAAAAGTATTTTAGACACTGTAAAAAGTGTTCTGCACTCAACGGAAGAGTTCGCGACATGATAAAAAGTGCTTTACACACAGTAAAAAGTGCTTCAGAAGAGAAAAGAAGACGTTACAGATGATAAAAAGTGTTTTACACACAGTAAAAAGCATTTTTGGAGGAAATTGGCTCTGGAATGGGGAAACGAAAAATGCTTATTTGTAAAACGCTGATAATCAACACTGGTATTTTACAACAAATTGATGAAAATAGAATAAAAAAAGATAAATAATGCTGATAAAAGATTGTGAAGCAGGGAAGGAAATCAATCAAATTAATTAAACAATAACACTAATAAAAAAACAAACATTATGACATTATCATTTAAAATTTTAAGGTACAACTTTTTTGTTAATTCCTTCATCCCTTATGTAACCTCGCCTGCTGGAATTATCAGGTACGGTTTGACAACTATACAAGTTGATGCACTGAATGCATTTTTAAAACAGTGGAACAACGATTTCGGCAACTACGTTGACCCATTATCAACGAGCCACATCGTAGTAGATACTCAAAATGGCGATTACGCGAGCGGATTTACACTTACTCAAAGTATCCGTAATCTTATAAGCGGTAATACCACCATCACTTTATCAAGCGAAGAAAAGGCGGTATGCGAAATTGATAAATCACGTTCCACAGGTTCTAAAGTAATACCGAAATCTTCACCTTCACTTGCCTGTATAATACAGTCGTCGTTGAGTCTGATATTTTTGGCAATAAATCCTATTCTTATGCACAGTGCCGGCAAACCAAAAGGTGTGAGCGCAATAGGATTGAAAATAGCGATAACAGCTGCCGGAGCTCCTGCCCCTATGCCGGGAGATTATATACGTCAGGAAAATGAAACCACTACTGATTTTGAAATATTATTTACTTCTGACCAGGTAGGCAAAACGCTTTATATTATTGGTTTTTATCTTAATGGAAAAGGCGAAGCTGGCAAAGACGGAATTCCTTGCATAGTTACTATTGTTTAAGAAGTATTAAGTATTAAGTACAAAGTAGTATGACAAAAAAAGTCTCGCAGAAATGCGAGACTTTTTTTTTGCACAGACGAATGAACCAATGACCAATAAACTAATGAACCAACCTAATGGTCGGCAATCACAGCCTGTTTTGCATTCTTTTTATATCTGATTAAAAATACAACAGGGATACAGATAAGAATTAATATGCCTACGGCGAAGAAGCCCTGGTCGTAACTTACAAGTGCCTGCTGCTTGAACACCATACCTTCCATCGTTTGATACGCCATTGTTTGCGCCTGGTCCGCCGAATATCCTTTCGACATAAATGTTTGTACCAGTCCGGAGATGCGGTCGGTAGCGGCATTGCTGTAATCGGTAACATATCCAAGCATGCTGCCTCTTACTTCAGCATTTTTATTTATCAGGAAAACGTTTATCAATGCAATGCCCACTGCGCCGCCCAACTGACGAATCATGTTTGCCAAACCTATTGCCTGCGCCATATCCTTACCTCTCAATCCTGCAACAGCCAACGATAATATCGGCGACATCATAAACGCCAACCCTACACCACGCAATACAAAAGGGAAATAAAAGTTATATTGATTTGAATCCGGTGATGAAAAAGCCATCAGCATTAAAAACGAAAACGTAATACAAATTCCGATTATAATTATTGTCTTTGGATTTTTCCCGGAACTTAACAGCTTGCCTACTATCGGCATGGAAATAGCGGTACACAGCGCACTTGGTATCATAAAAACTCCTGTTTGTGTAGGTGTCCAGCCCAAAGAAATCTGAGCAAATAACGGGAAAATAAATACGGTTCCGAAGAGTAAAAAGCCGAGCATAAAATTCATGATGCTTCCCATAGCAAGATTATAATTTTTATACAATCTGATGTTTACGGCAGGATAATCTATTCGCAATTCACGTATAACAAATGCTACAAAACCAAACAATGAAACTAAGGAACATACAACGATTTCAGTGCTTTCGAACCAGTCGTCAGAAGTACCTTCTTCCAATACATACTGCAGACAACCTACTGCGCCGGCAAGAAATAGTATTCCCCACCAGTCTATCTTCCTTGGTTTCACTGCTCCTTCCCTATCCGTTACATAAGTTGAAGAAAGAATAGTTGCTATAATTCCAATGGGAATATTTATAAAAAATATCCAGTGCCAGTTAAAGTTATCAGTGATGTAACCGCCTAAAGTAGGGCCAAACGTAGGTCCAAGAATAATTCCCATACCGAAAATCGCATTGCCTGTATTTATCTTTTCAGGAGGAAATGCACCTACAATAATTGACTGAGCTGTAGATAATAATCCGCCTCCGCCTATTCCCTGAACAAATCGCCAGAACACCAGCATCCACAGGTTTGTAGACAAGCCGCACATTAATGATGCAAAAGTAAATAGTACTACAGAACCGGTAAAATATGTTTTCCTGCCGAACAAATCGGACAGCATACTGGTAAGCGGAATGATGATAACATTTGAAATTGCATAAGCAGTTACCACCCAGGCAATCTCAGTTGTTGTAGCGCCTATGCTTCCGCTAATCTC
>CAIQBY010000394.1 GCA_903870175.1 uncultured Bacteroidota bacterium | reverse complement strand
TTACTCAACAAACAACGTTGTGAGGTCAATAAAAAACATCTTTTACTCAACAAACAACGTTGTGAGGTCAATGAAAAACATCTTTTACTCAACAAACAACGTTGTGAGGTCAATAAAGAATATTATTTACTCAACAAACAACGTTGTGAGGTCAATAAAAAACATCTTTTACTCAACAAACAACGTTGTGAGGTCAATGAAAAACATCTTTTACTCAACAAACAACGTTGTGAGGTCAGCAAAGAATATTATTTACTCAACAAACAACGTGTTTTTGTTAAAAAAGCAGATTTTTAAAGCCTATTATTCATCTGCTTCACCATTTTATCTTTCCATTCTCTGAAAGTGCCTGCAATAATTTGGTTGCGAGCCTCCCCTACAAGCCACAAATAAAAAGCAAGATTGTGAATACTCGCAATCATCGCGCCAAGTAATTCCTGCGAATGAACCAAATGCCGCAAATATGCTTTTGTGTATTCCCTGTCGACATAAGAAGTGCCATTTTCGTCCAGCGGAGAAAAATCATTTTTCCACTTTTCGTTTTTTATATTGATAACACCGTTTTGAGTGAAAAGTAAACCATGACGCGCATTGCGGGTAGGCAACACACAATCAAACATATCAATACCCAAAGCGATGCTCTCCAGAATATTTATCGGAGTGCCCACTCCCATTAGATAACGGGGTTTATCCGCAGGCAATATATTGCAAACAACTTCTGTCATCGCATACATATCTTCAGCCGGCTCACCTACTGATAATCCACCAATAGCATTGCCTTCCCTATTTTCGTTGGCTATAAACTCCGCCGATTTCTCCCTTAAATCCTTATACACGCTTCCTTGAACAATTGGGAACAGCGTTTGCGAATATCCATATTTCCCATCTGTTTCGTCAAATCTTTTGCAACACCGTTTCAGCCACCGATGCGTCATATCCAGTGAGCGTTTCGCATAATTATATTCACAGGGATATGGCGTACATTCATCAAAAGCCATAATAATATCAGCACCTATAGTTCGCTGAATATCCATCACATTTTCAGGCGAAAAGAAGTGTTTGCTGCCATCAATGTGCGAAGTAAATTTGGCTCCTTCTTCAGTAAGTTTTCTGGTGTTCGATAATGAATATACTTGATAACCGCCGCTATCAGTGAGCAATGGCTTATCCCATCCGTTAAATTTATGCAAGCCGCCAGCCTGTTCAATAATATCCAATCCGGGCCGGAGATATAAATGATAGGTGTTCCCCAATATAATCTGCGCTTTAATGTCATCTTTCAGTTCTCGCTGATGAACCGCTTTCACAGTGCCGGCTGTGCCTACCGGCATAAAAATGGGAGTTTGAATTGTTCCGTGATCAGTGATAATTTCGCCCGCTCTTGCCTTGCTGTTTTTATCAGTATTGGATATGTTGAATTTCATCTTGTTCGGATAACAAATAAGTACGAATTTACGAATTACGGAGTTTTTTAAAATTATTAAATTATTGTCTTCTTTTTACCAATAACGATTCGTAAATTCGCAATCATTCGTTATCCGTATTCTCAATTGTTAATTACTTTGTATAAAAGGTGTCAAAGATAATACAATAGATAGTAAGTATAATCTATTTTTGCACTCCTATAAAAAACGAGAGAGAAAGGTAAATATCAATTAGTGTTTGATAAAATCATTAATTGTATTAATTAATAAAAATGGATTGGTCAGCGTTTACAACAGTTTCAGCAGGTTTAATAATTTTCGGAGTATTTGCAATTGCTTTTATTATTCAGCTTTGGTATTATTTATTCTTCTTTGGCCGATTGTCTTTTTATAAAAAAAAGGAATTGCCTGTCCACACTCCTCCCGCATCTATAATAATATGTGCCCGAAACGAAGATCATAATATTGTTGATTTCCTTCCTTTGATATTCGAGCAAAACTATCCTGATTTTGAAGTTGTGGTTGTAAATGATTGTTCCTGGGATAATACCGGAGATATTTTAAATGAATTTGCAAAGAAACATGCTAACCTGAAAATAGTAACTATCAAGGAAAATGAACATCATTCTCATGGGAAGAAAGTTGCTTTAATGATGGGAATAAAAGGAGCTGCAAATGAACATTTACTTTTAACTGATGCTGATTGCAAGCCGACGAGTAAAGATTGGTTGAAAAACATGATGCATCAATTTACCAATGAAACCGAAATTGTTTTGGGTTACGGTGCTTATGAAAAACAAAAAGGTTTTATAAATAAAATTATTCGTTTTGATACCTATTTTATTGCCTTGCAATACCTTTCATTTTCCCTTGCCCGCCGAACTTATATGGGTACAGGCAGGAATCTTGCATACAAAAAATCCTTATTTTTTAAATTAAAAGGATTTGCTTCTCATTATCATATCGAATCCGGAGATGATGATTTATTTGTAAACGAAGCAGCAACCAGAAAAAACACAAGAGTAGAATTAAGTGCTGATAGTTATACTGTATCAAGAGTAAAACAAACAATTAAAGACTGGATACGTCAGAAACGCAGGCATGTAACCACTTTTAATCAATATAAAAACGCAAGTAAATTCAGGTTAATATTGTTGAGTTCAAGCCAATATCTTTTATTCGCCACATTCATTATTTTATTGATAATACAATTTCAGCCTATAATTGTTTTATCTGTATTTGTATTACGGTTGATAGTTCAAATTCTAATATTTAATAAATCAATGAAACTTTTGTCGGAAAAGGATTTATTAGTATTTTCGCCTTTGATAGAATTGATTTTAATGGTTTTTTATCCGTTAATTACAATATTGAATATGTTTAATAAAACTAATAAGTGGAAATAGTGGAAGAGCAGGAACAAGGACAAGAATCCAAACCTAAACTTAGTGACAAAGGAGCTTATGATGTTTTTCTGGTTCGGGCTGCTCTCGACAATGGCGACCAAAAAGCCTATGCCGAGCTGATGAGCCGGTATCGTGAATCATTATACGCTATGGTTTTCAGAATAGTTGGAAACAAAGATGATGCCGATGACTTAACTATTGAGGCATTCGGAAAAGCTTTTCTTCGATTGGATCAATACACAACAAATTTTGCATTTAGTACCTGGTTATTCAAAATTGCATCCAATAGTTGCATTGATTTTGTTCGTAAGAAAAAATATGATACTTTATCTATTGATAAACATTTGGAAGATGAAGAAGGAAAAGTAACAACCATGCAATTGCATGCTCTTGACTTAACTCCGGAAGAAGATTTGGTAAAAAAACAAAATGTGGAAATGGTAAGAGCAGTAGTCGACAAACTAAAACCACATTATAAATTATTGATTGAACTTCGTTATTTCGAAGAATTATCTATCGAAGAAATTGCCACACAAATGAATATGCCGATAGGTACTGTCAAAGCCCAATTATTCAGAGCACGAGATTTTTTAGCAAATATAATTGCAAAAACACATAATTAAATCCATTGGCTTTTAATTTAAAATTACGAAAACAAATCCTTAATGGATCTCCCCGATAATACGCACCCTGCTTTTCAAACTGATAAAAATGGTGTGGAACTTATTAATCAATACTTCCCGAATCTAACACCGACTCAGCAAGAACAATTTGCCCAGTTGCAAAGTTTATACGAGCATTGGAATTCACAAATAAATGTTATTTCACGCAAGGATATAGATTTTCTTTACGAAAAACATGTATTGCATTCACTGGGAATTGCAAAAGTCATCGAATTCAAACCACAGACAAATATTATGGATGTTGGTTGTGGAGGCGGTTTCCCTGGCATACCTTTGGCTATTTTATTTCCAGAGGTTAATTTCTATCTTATTGATTCAATTGGAAAAAAAATAAAAGTTGTAAACGAAATAGCTCACTCATTAGGCTTAAAAAATATCCGCACATCACCTATTCGCGCAGAACAGGTGAATGAAAAGTTTGAATTTATAATCAGCCGAGCCGTTACCGAATTTTCTGTTTTTTATCGGTGGGTACAAAACAAAATAAGTAAAAAGCAATTTAATAATCTCCCAAATGGAATATTATATTTAAAGGGAGGAGATTTAACTGAAGAATTTAAAGACTTTAAAAAGAGAGTAATCTTTTATGATTTAAAAGATTATTTTAAAGGAGACTTTTTTGAAACAAAAAAAGTTGTTTACCTGCCGTTTGACAAAAATAAAGTGATTTTATAGAAAACAGAAGTCGTTTTTGCTTGGGCAGAAGTGATTTTTGCTTGGGGAGAAGTGATTTTTGCCAAGGGAGAAGTGACTTTTGCTTGAGGAGAAGTGACTTTTGCCTGAGGAGAAATGACTTTTGCTTGGGGAGAAGTGACTTTTAAATGGGTTGAAGTTTTGTAAAAAGATAATTATTAGTATTTTATGTTTTTTTATCGCACAGGCACATAGAAACATAGGAACAACAGATAGAGGAGTATGGAGTTTTGGTGGTTTTGGGACTTGGAGGACTTTTGGGACTTATTGAAAATAATTTGAAAATTTGATGATTTGAGAATTTGAAAATAATGTGGTACGGATAATTAATGAAAGTGATTACGTAAATCAGTGAATTGTGTAAGTTTTTAGCACATTGATATAAGTCTTTGTTTTTTTGCCTTGCGTAATTTTGTCAATTAATAATTGATTCATTATTTATATAGACAAAAATCAAAGAAAATGAGTACAAAACCACTTAATATCCTGCTTGCAGATGACGATTTTGACGATTGTATCTTCTTCAAAAAAGCATTGGAAGAATTGAAGGTTGCCACACACCTTACTACTGTGAATGACGGGGAACAATTGATGGATTATCTTTCTTTAAATTCAGAACATCTTCCTTCGGTGATATTTCTGGACATTAATATGCCTCGAAAAAACGGGTTGGAATGTTTATCCGAAATAAAACAAAATGAGAGACTGAAAAACCTTCCTGTGGTCATGTTTTCAAGTTCTAATTCGAGAGACCAGATAAGTAAGCTTTTCAAGACGGGAGCAAATGTTTATATTCACAAACCAAGTGATTTTGCACACCTAATTCAAGTTATTCACCATGCACTTCCTATTGCTACAGAAAAAATAGTTGAAAATAATCAAGTAAAATATATACTTAACTGGTGAACTCAAGACCTTTAAACATCCTGCTTGCAGATGATGATACAGACGACTGTAACTTTTTTGAAAAAGCATTGGAGGAAATATCAATTGCTACCAAACTTCAAATAGTTAATGATGGAGAAGAACTGATGAATTATCTATCTGATAATTTAGTAAGGACGCAAAATTATACACCCCTGCCTGATGTTATTTTTCTTGACCTGAGTATGCCTCGCAAAACAGGGTTTGAATGTTTAACGGAAATAAAACAAAATGAGAAGTTGAAAGATATTCAGGTGGTTATGTTTTCCACATCTTACCTGCGGGACTATGATTATGAAAAACAGATTATAAACATACTCAAAGGACTTGGTGCCGATGATTATATACGTAAACGTGGAGGTTTTGAGCAACTCAAACAGGTAATTAACGAGGCGCTTATAAAAGTGAAAGAAAAAAGAGGTAAGAAATATGAGTTATAAATTTAAAAACAAATGAAAATATTGCTTGCCGATGACGATTTGGATGACCTTTTCTTTTTTAAGAAAGCATTAAGCGAAATACCTATTGAAACGGAGCTTACTACTGCTCATGATGGTGAAGAACTGATGGCTTACCTTGCGAAAAATTCAGAAAATCTTCCTGATGTTCTTTTTCTTGACCTGAGCATGCCGCGCAAAACGGGGTTCGAATGTTTATCCGAAATAAAACTGAACGACAAGTTCAAAGTGCTTCCTGTGATTATGTTTTCAACATTTTACAAAAAGGATATTAATTTTGAGAAGGGAATGAAAAATATGCTGTACCAAATTGGAGCCATGGATTATATTTGCAAGCCCGATGATTTTGAAAAACTAAAACAAGTGATTCACGCTGCACTTATCAGTATTATAGAAAAAAAGTGTAATACGTTATGAATTTAAAAGAACTGAATATATTACTTGCGGATGACGATACAGATGATTGTATTTTTTTCGAAAAAGCCTTAAAGGAATTGCCACTGTCCACTATCTTTACAGCTGTACATGACGGAGAACAGCTAATGGATTATCTTTCAAACGCTCTACTGGCACAAAATCTTGAGCCACTGCCTGATGTGCTTTTTCTGGACTTGAATATGCCACGCAAAAATGGATTTGAATGTTTATCCGACATCAAACAGAATATGAAACTCAAGGATATTCCAGTAGTGATTTTTTCTACTTCTTATCCTCAGAACCCCGATTATGAGCACGACATGATAAATATGCTCCTGAAGTTTGGTGCAGATGATTTTATCCGAAAGCCGGATGATTTTGAGCAACTCAAGAAGCTAATTCACCTGGCATTAACTATGGTAACAGAAAAAATTTCGTTTAACGAAAAAAGGGAGAATGAGTTATGAATGAAAAACAACTGAACATATTGCTTGCCGACGATGATACTGACGACTGCATCTTTTTTAAACAGGCTGTGGAAGAATTAAAGATACCTACTCACCTAACTGCTGTGCATGATGGAGAACAACTGATGGATTATCTTTCTGAATATTCATTAAGAGCACAAAATCTTGCACCCCTGCCTGATGTTCTTTTTTTAGACATCAATATGCCACGCAAAAATGGCAAAGAGTGTCTGGCAGAAATCAAACTCAACAATAAACTAAAACAGTTGCCCGTGATTATGTTCTCTACTTCATATGAAAAAGAAGTAGTGAATTTGCTTTACAATAATGGGGCTCAATATTTTATTCGCAAGCCGGTTGATTTTTCTCAATTTAAAAAAATAATTCAGCAAACTGTAACACTTATATCACACGGGAATATTGCGCAACCGGCAAGAGAAAATTTTGTACTTACTGTTGAAAACAGTTTGATTAAATAGGTAATATATAAACTACAAATAAAAATATAATTATGGCTAAAGCTAAAATTTCGGATGCAGATGAATTGATTATTGCTCAGAAAGAACTTGCATTGCAAAAAGGAGAGAAAGAAAAATTAGAAGCAGCATTAAAAATCGCCAATAAAGAACTTTCCTTTCTGAAAGAAGAGAAAGGAAAACGGGCAGCAGAGTTGAGTATTGCCAACAAAGAACTTGCTTTTCAAAAAGAAGAAAAAGGAAAACGAGCTGCTGAATTGGGCATTGCAAATAAGGAACTTGTATTTCAGGATGAAGAAAAAGGGAAACGGGCAGCTGAGTTGGGCATTGCCAATATTGAACTGGCTTATCAGGATGAAGAAAAAGAAAAGCGGGCTGCCGAGTTAGGCATTGCTAATATTGAACTTGCCTATCAGGATGAGGAGAAAGGAAAACGCGCGGAAGAATTAATAATTGCAAACAAAGAGCTTTTGTTTCAAAATGAAGAAAAAGGAAAACGCGCGGAAGAGTTGATTATTGCCAACAAAGAACTGGTCTTTCAAAACGAAGAAAAAGAAAAACGGGCTGAAGAGTTGATAATTGCCAACAAAGAACTTGTGTTTCAGAATGAAGAAAAAGAAAAACGAGCTGCAGAGCTTATCATTGCCAATAAAAAACTTGGTTTTCAGAATGAAGAAAAAGAAAAACGAGCGGCAGAGCTCATCATTGCCAATAAAAAGCTGGTAGAACAAAATAAAGAGAAAGAGAAACGGGCAAAAGAAAAAGAAAAACGCGCAGCTGAATTAATTATTGCGAACAAAGAACTTGCATTTCAAAATGAAGAAAAAGAAAAACGAGCTGCAGAGCTTATCATTGCAAACAAAGAACTAGCTTTTCAAAATCAGGAAAAAGAAAAACGGGCGGCAGAGCTCATCATTGCAAATAAGGAACTGGGATTCCAGAATGAAGAGAAAGAAAAACGTGCCGCTGAATTAATTATTGCCAACAAAGAACTTGCATTTCAGAATGAAGAAAAAGAAAAAAGAGCTGCAGAGTTAGGTGTTGCCAACAAAGAACTTGCGTTTCAGAATGAAGAAAAAGAAAAGCGTGCAGCAGAATTAATTATTGCCAACAAAGAACTTGCGTTTCAAAACGAAGAAAAAGAAAAACGCGCTGCCGAGCTTATCATTGCAAACAAAGAGCTGCTTGCATTTACTTATATATCAAGTCACGATTTGCAGGAGCCACTCCGGAAAATACAAACCTTTGTTACCATCATTCTCGAAAATGAAAATAAAAACCTGTCGGATAACGGTAAATATAATTTCCAAAGGATGCAATTGGCAGCCGGACGAATGCAGCAACTTATTGACGATTTACTTGCCTTTTCGCGTATCACCACCACCGAACTCAAATTTGAAAAAACAGAACTCAGCATAATTATTGATGAAGTTAAAGCTGAACTCAAAGATACTATTCAGGAAAAACAGGCAACCATCGAAGCCACCGAACTTGGTTCTGCCAACATAATTCCTTTTCAGTTTCGTCAGCTCATGTACAACCTGATAAGTAATGCACTCAAATTTTCTCAGCCCGACATACCATCAGTTATAATTATAAAAAGCAGTATTGAAAAAGGAAGTACATTAAATAACGAAAAACTTTCGCCAGGAAAAAACTATTGCCACATTACTGTAAAAGATAACGGTATTGGTTTCGAGCCTCATTTCAGCGAGCGTATCTTCGAAGTATTCCAAAAACTTCACGGCAAAGAAGTATATGGCGGTACTGGCATCGGGCTTGCAATCGTAAAAAAAATTGTAGAGAATCACAACGGTATTATTACAGCTACCAGTGAATTAAAGAAAGGTGCAACGTTTGATGTTTATATTCCTGCCTAGTAAAATAAACAATGCCCATAAATATTTACATTTCGTAGGAATAAATATCCATATTTATTCAAATCATCAGAATCTCTCGCTTAATAAAGCCAACTTCGATTTAACCTTCTTTTGAAAGCCTATATTCCGACACTTCAAATTAATTAATCCAATAACATATAATCATTTACCATTATATTCTACCTCGAATAACCACTTATAACTATATTTATCTGACTTCTCTCCAATATTAATTTCCCTTCAGACTAGTATGAATACCATTTCTAACAAGTATGAATATCGCTTCTTAACCGAATGAATTTATCTTCTGCCTTGTATTAATTTCCCTTCTAACCAATTTAAATTTCCCTTCTAACTCTTTTGAATTTCTCTTCATGCCAAAATGAATTGAATTTCGTTAGAATATGAACGTCATTACTTGATTAGATGAATCAAGCAAAATAAAATTTACCTTTTATTTACTTAGACATTTTCACCATAAATTTATAAAACAAAAAAGCCCCAATTCAATAAAGAATTGGGGCTAATTTAAAAGTGGCAACGACATACTCTCCCACATATTACTGTAGTACCATCTGCGCTGGTGGGCTTAACTGCTCTGTTCGGAATGGGAAGAGGTGGACCTCACCGCTATAGTCACCTAAAATCATAATCCGTTTTTGCGGACATAATAAGATTGACAAATAAAGAAAGAAAATACAACGACAATTTAATTAAGAATAAAAAGATACGAAGCTTAATAAGAAAGCTAACGGGTAATTAGTATTACTCGGCTTTGACATTACTGCCTTTACACCTGTAACCTATCAACGTGGTAATCTTCCACGACCCTTAAAAGAAATCTTATCTTGAGGTGAGTTTCGTACTTAGATGCTTTCAGCACTTATCTCATCTGAACATAGCTACCCTGCGATGCAGCTGACGCCACAACAGGTACACTAGCGGTCCATCCGACTCGGTCCTCTCGTACTAGAGTCAGGTCCTCTCAAATTTCTAACGCCCACAACAGATAGGGACCGAACTGTCTCACGACGTTCTGAACCCAGCTCGCGTGCCACTTTAATCGGCGAACAGCCGAACCCTTGGGACCTTCTC
>CAIQBY010000393.1 GCA_903870175.1 uncultured Bacteroidota bacterium | reverse complement strand
CCATGATTTTCCCTTGTATCAATATCCTTTGGCTGGGTGCATTAATTATGGCAATTGGAACTTTGCTTTCCATTATCGAAAGAGTAAGAAAATAATTTATCTAAATGGCTGATAAAAAATATAAGATAGTTTTTATTGGTGCCGGAAATGTTGCCACTCATTTAGGTTTGGCATTATTGAAATCAAAACATACTATCGTTCAGGTATGTTCATTACACGATTCTTCTTCTAAAGAACTAGCCAAACTTTTAAATTCCAAATCAAGTACTTCCATTGAGGATATTGATGATTCAGCAGATATTTACATTATTGCAACTAATGACGATACAATCACTAAAGTTGCCAGGAATATAAAAATCAACAATAAGATTATTGTTCATACTTCCGGAAGCATTGATATGAAAGTTTTGCAAAAAGCATCTATCAATTACGGAGTTTTTTATCCTTTACAAACATTTTCAAAGGCAAGTAAAATTGATTTTTATAAAGTTCCGGTTTGTATTGAAGCAAGTAATGATAAAACATTTGATGCAATAAATACATTAGCTAAAAGCATAAGCAATACGATTGTAAAAATAGATTCGAAACAGCGTAAAACTATTCACCTTGCAGCTGTATTTGCAAATAATTTCACTAATCATTTATATACAATTGCAGAAGACATTTTAATTAAAAATGATTTGCCATTTGATATTTTAAAACCATTAATAGAAGAAACCAACAACAAAATAAAAAACAATTCTCCTGCTAAAATGCAGACAGGACCAGCCATGCGGGGAGATATTAAAACAATGAAAGCTCACAAACAATTACTTTCCAAAAACAAAGATTATCAACAGGTTTATAAATTGTTAAGTAAGAGTATTATTAAATCAACAAAGAATAATAAATAGTAATTTAGCGGCGTTTAGCACTAATAAATATGATTGCATTCCTTAAATTAATACGCATACAAAATCTATTAATCATTGCTTTCACGCAATATATGGTACGATGGTGCTTGATTTATCCGATACTGCAATCCCAAAGTCACTACTATACATTGGTATTAACCAATTTCCAGTTCTTTCTATTGGTTCTTTCCACCGTTATGATTGCCGCAGGAGGTTATATAATAAATGATTATTTTGATATTAAAATTGATAAGGTTAATAAACCCGAACACATAGTTATTGGCAAAGGCGTGAAAAGACGCGTGGCAATGGGTGCCCATACAGTTATTTCAATTCTGGGAGTTGCAATAGGATTGTATGTTTCATTTTCAATAGGCTTTTGGAAACTGGTTTTTATACACTTCATTTGGGCTACCGGATTATGGTTTTATTCCACTACTTTCAAAAGAAAATTCCTTATCGGCAACCTTTTTATTGCGTTCTTTATTGCTTTGGTTCCTTTGGTGGTAGGCATTTACGAACTAATTCTTTGTTATAAAGTATATTTCCAAATAGACGAAACAATCAACCTTAATGTAATATGGAAATGGGTTTTAGGAGTTACTTTCTTTGCTTTTATTACCACATTGCTCCGTGAAATATTAAAGGACATTGAAGATTATGAAGGAGATAAAGAATACGGCTGCAATACAATGCCTATAGTTATTGGTGTGCCTGCTTCGAAAGTTGTTGTGGTTATGATTACTTTAGCTACTATGGTTTGTCTAGCATATTTGCAGTATTTACAAACGAGTATTAAAGATTTAATCGGCTTTTATTATTTTGCATTTGCACTGCAGCTTCCCTTCGCGTTATTAATCTTTATGACTGTTGCAGCTAAGACAAAAAAAGCATTTCATAACGCCGGCAATTTAGCCAAATTGATTATGCTGTCGGGTGTTTGCTATTTACTTGTATTTGCTTATTACCTTCTCCATCCTTAGTATGCAATTTGAAGATTTAAAAAAATACCATTTAATACTTGCATCCAAATCTCCCCGCAGACAGTTTTTATTAAAAGACTTAGGACTTAATTTTGAAGTTCGTACAAAGGAAGTGGACGAAAGTTTTCCTGCTGAATTAAAAGCAGAACAGATAGCACTATATTTATGTGAGAAAAAAGCACATGCTTTTGATGATGAGCTGAATGACAATTCCATTGTAATTACTGCCGATACTATTGTCTGGGTTGATAATCAGGTATTGAATAAGCCTGAAAACTTTGATGATGCGGTACGAATGTTAAAGTTATTATCGGGAAAAGTACACGAAGTTTATACAGGCGTTTGTTTGAAATCAAAAGATAAACTGTCCTCTTTTTATGCAGTTACAAAAGTGCATTTCAAAAAACTTACTGATGATGAAATCACTTATTACATCAGCAATTTTCACCCTTACGATAAAGCCGGTGCGTATGGCGCTCAGGAATGGATTGGGTATATTGCAGTTGATAAAATTGAAGGTTCCTACTTCAATGTAATGGGTTTGCCACTCAAAGAATTATACGAAGAACTTCTGAAGTTTTAAGTTAGATTCCTCACTGCGTTCGGAATGACAGGTTT
>CAIQBY010000392.1 GCA_903870175.1 uncultured Bacteroidota bacterium | reverse complement strand
GAAATAAAAGGATATGATTTTTCGATGGCATCCATCACAAAAATAATTACACTTATTACCATTGCAAATTTAAGTGCGCCGAATATTGCTCCTGCTATTTTATTCACCGCACTAAGCGCCATACCTTCCACCATTTTCTGAATAATCTTCGCAATAAAATAAACAATAATTATTATGCCAAGAAATGTAACTGCAAACGAAACAATAGGCAGATAGGGCGATTGCCAGTGAAACCATTCTTTTATTTTGCCCGCAATATATTCGGAGAAATGAATGCCGCCCCATACACCAAGCGCGAAAGCTACCAGAGAAGCGGCTTCTATTATAAGTCCTTTCCTGAATCCTTTGTACAAACCCCAAACCAGAGGAATACAAATAACAATGTCGATGTAATTCATGCTTACAAAGAAAACGATATTCCGATGTTGCACTACATCAATAAATAAAACTTATGAATAAAACATTGTTTACAGGTTAAAACTTATACCTCACACCGATATTAAAATTATACGAATAAGGATAGAGTTTTATTTCGTCGCTTTTCTTGTATATCGATTGAAACCAGCGGGTATATTCCGGCTGAAAAATCACACTCCACCGTTCTTTTATATTAATACCTACTTCCAGTTTAAAAGTTCCTGAAAAAGAAAACTGATTAAAATTAGTTGCTTTTACATAACTAATCTGTTCGCCTGTTTTGGTATCAAACCACGCAGAAGTGGCATGCAGCAGATAATTAAAATTAGCGCCAATGCAGGGAGCCACAAACCATTTATCGCCGATATTAATTTTATAACCAATAAGTATCGGGATAGTCAAAAATTGATAATTATTTTGAAGTGTATAATTATTTTTTATCGGTGTTCTTATTGTATCAAGTACAATGGTATGTATAACTCCAAGCGTATCCTGATACGTAGAATCCCTCGTACTTATTTTAACGGAACTATTGCTATAATTATATTTCTCACCGTAATTACTTATGCGAAATCCAACTGCTGCAATCAATTTGTTTTTAATGGTTGCACCCACTTCAATTCCTGAATTATAAGTAACAATCGATTTTTCATTCTGAGTTCTGTTCTGCGCACCTGCATTATTGCCGACATTTAAAGTGCGGAAAGCATCAGATACTCCGCCGCTTATGCCAACAAACAAATGAGTGTTTTTTTCTGATTTCGATTTATCATCAATCAATGGCGGTGCCTGTGTTTTTGGTTTTGTCGAATCTGCTTTTACCAATGGTTTATTCTCTACTGAATCCCTTTTAGTTTCCGTTTTCACCTCTTTCGAATCAGTTGTTTGTACCTGCTCTTTCTTCTCTTCCTTTTTATCCTCAATAGCAGTTGAAGCTGATAAAACAGAAGAATCCGAATTAGTATTATTTGTCTGCCTGTTCGTATTTCCTGCCGAAGAATTAGAGATATTGCTATTACCGGTTTCTTTACCGCTTGCATTTAATTCCGTGGGAGTTGATTTTATTTCACTCGGCTTACTTTTAGTTTCATTAGAATTAGTTGGCGTTCCAGAAGAGTTGTTTGCATTTACTTTTGAACTTGATTTGGTTTCGTTCAAATTCTTTTGCGTGCTAACTGAGTTCGCATTTGTTTTTACCGACTCCGTTTTCGTTTCATTAGAATTCTTTTGTGTACTAATTGAATTCGCTTGTTTTCCTGTTGAGTTATTTATTGTTCCGCTTGCATTGGTTTGGGTTCCTATCAAGTTCGTTTTGGTTTCATCCGAATTAGTTGCAGCTCTTTTTTCGGTAGTTTGTGCGGTGTTTGAATTTGTGTTTATTACATCCAATTTTGTTTGTGTTCCAGTTGAGTTTATTTTGTTTTCCTTTGAGTTCTCTGCGATCAATTCCTGTTTAGTTTTTGTTTCTGATTTTATTGTTGAATTGCTTTTATGAATCATAAAATATCCTGCCACAGCCACTCCGCCAACAATCGCAATCGACAATAATAATTTTCCAAGACCAAAAGCGCTCTTTGGTGCAGTTAATCTTAACTCGCCTTTTATATTAGCCAACACTTTGTCTGACACCGGCAACTTAAATTCTTCCAGCTGCTTCCGGAACATTTCATCAAACTTCTTTTCTTTATCTTCCATTAGAAACCATTTTTTGTTTTTCCAACATTCTTTTTAAATATTCTCTTGCTTTCGAAAGTTGCGATTTTGAAGTGCCTTCAGTAATATTTAATGCTGCTGCAATTTCTTTATGGGTAAAATTATCTACCACATACATATTGAACACCATTTTATATCCTTCCGGCAACATGGATATAGAGTCAACCAGTTCTTCCATCGAATAATCATACTCTTCGTCATCACCTTCATCATTCAAATCATTCTCCAAAAGATATCCCAAATCCGAAATGTTTTCGCTTTGCTTTTTTAATGAATGAAAATAATTAATTGATGAGTTCACGACCACTCTCCTTAGCCAGCCCTCAAAAGAACCGGAGTTATCAAATGTTTTTAAATTGACAAACACTTTTATAAAAGCTTCCTGCAAAATATCTTCAGCAATTGCAAAATCGTTCACATAGCGATATGCCACTCCCTTCATTTTCGAAGCGTATTTTTTATAAAGCTTCTCAAATGCGGCGGAATCGTTATGTTTACAGCTTTCTATCAGTTGCCAATCTCCATTCATATAACTAAACTAACAAAAATCTATTCTTACTTCCAACTATAATACATAAAATCTTTAAAAGGTTGCCTGAAATTTTATTACTTTTACAAATATATTTTTATTTCTCAGGCAACCATTTTGCAAAACCAAGTTATTAAGTAAACAAAATATTAATTAATAACTTTAAAATTTAATACAAATGAAAAAATTATTCACAACTTTATTAATTGCTTTAATTGGCGTTACTTCAATTAAAGCACAATGCGCCGCCACTTTTACTTATACTGTAAATCCGGCTAATGATGGAACGGTAGCTTTTTCAGTTACTCCTACTGCCAACTTTTCCTATTACTGGAATTTCAATAACGGAACATCTGGATATGGGTCTAACATAACATATACCTTTGCCACAGGAACCTGGTATGTATGCCTCACCGCTTCTGATACTAATGGCTTACTCACCTGCACTTTCTGCGATTCGATTACAGTAATAAATAATACACCTCCCGGTTGTACTGCATCATTCTCAACTTATGTAGATACATTAAATGGCGGAGGACTGGTAAATATTTATAATTCATCTTCAGGTACCGGCTTACATTATTTCTGGCAGTATGGTGATGGTACACAAGACAGTGCTTCGGCAGCAAATTTTAGCCATAACTACAATGCTCCCGGGCATTATACTATCTGCCTTACAATTTCAAATCCTTCCTACGGATGCAGTAATACATCCTGCGATTCTATATATGTGCAAGCACCTGCAACCTGCAGCGGCAATTTTAGTTTTGTAAATGATTCAACAGGAAACGGAGTGTCATTCATATCTTCAGTTACAGGAACTGCCGACACTTATCATTGGGATTTCGGTGATGGAACACAGGCAAGTTCGGCAAATACTCACCACGTTTATGGGGCAGCTGCAAGTTATAGTGTATGTTTAACAGTTACTTCCAGTACCGATTCTACCTGTTCTTCTACTACTTGTCAATACGTAAGTCCGGGACAACCTGCAAATACTCCTTGCAGCGCTAACTTTACTGTTATTCATGATACTGTTAATATATATAATTATTGGGTTTATAATTATTCAAGCGGAAATGGATATTTAATAACTTCTTATTTATGGGATTTTGGCGATGGAATATCCTCCACTTTACCTTATCCTCAACATACATATACTGTTGGCAGCGGTCCATATAATTTATGTTTGACAATTACGTCCGGCGATTCCATGGGTGTAATATGTACAGCTACTCACTGCGACACTATTGTTCCGGGGCATAATACTGCACAGACTACAACCCTTAGCGTTGTAAATCCTGCTACTGTTGGTATTATCGAACAAAAAGAATTTACTGAGTCCCTGAAAAATTATCCTAATCCATTTTCGCGTTCAACAACAATTTCTTATTCTCTTCAGCAAAATTCAAACATTGAAGTTCGCCTTCTTGATTTGTTAGGCAATAGAGTTCAATTGATTGAAAGTGGAAATAAAACATCAGGTTCACACAACATAGATTTTGATGCTTCTTCCATTGCTTCCGGTATTTATTTGTTACAGTTAAAAACTGACAGCAATACAATCACAAGAAAGCTGATTATTACTAAATAAAGATTGTTTAATTAATCTTAAAAGGGTTCAGCATTAATACTGAACCCTTTTTTTACAGGCAATTAAAATATTAAATGCGTGCATCTCTATGATTATTTTCTTTAAGGTTCTATAATTCATCAGAGACCTTCTTCATGAAAAAAAGAAAATAACTTATTGGATGAAGCCTTGGTTAATCAATATTACAAGAGATTGAAGCATAAAATTCCTGAAGTTTAATAGTTCGAATGATTCCTTTATTATTGTTTGCTCTTTTTTCTATTAAAGAATGAATTAACTAAAATAAAAAGGGCTCAGTATATTTACTGAGCCCTTTTTATTTTATTAGAATTAGATTATAAAATCTTAACGAGTAAGATGAATTGAACCATGCTGTTCATAATGTTTACCATCTTTTCCATCAGCACTTTCCAGATAAAAATAAGTACCTTCTTTAGCATCTTCTCCATTCCTGGTCTTTCCATCCCACTTGGCACCAACTTTATCGCATTCAAAAATAATGTTTCCTTTGCTGTCAAATATTTGTCCGCTCATTTTCACAAGATTCTTTCCATTGAAAGAGAAAACATCATTAATTCCGTCACCATTTGGCGTTAATTCTCTTGGTGTTGCCATCATAGATGAATTGCCGGTAACCTCAATTTCTTTAGTATCAACACTTGTTTTCCCATTTTCATCAGTTGAAGTAAGAGTAATTGTAAAAGTTCCAGGGGTTTCAAACACATGAACCGGATTAGGAATATTATCTTCTTTTTTCCCATCACTGTATTTCCATTTATTTGTTTTACCATTTCCGCTATTCGAAAGGTTTACAATCAAAGGAACTGTACCTCCAACCGGACTGGCAAATATAGAAGCTATTTGTATTTCCGAAAAAGATTTAATTACTTTTTGGATTTCCTTTTTGTCTTTATGGAATGGCTTAACAAGTATTTTTGTTTCCTGCATATCCTGTTCTCCATTCGCCGATTTATCTTCAGATTTTACCATGTTTTCTTTTGCAATTGGTAAATCAGTTTCTTCCTTTTTTGCTTCAGCAACAGGCTGACTGATGGTTTTATTTTCAATCGTTGCCGGAGGATTTTGCTTTTCGTTAACTACCGCTTTAGCCTTACTTTCATCGCCTGATTTTTTCACTGCATTACCTGTCCAGTTCATTACCGAAACAGTAGCAATAACAGTAACTGCAGATGAAACCACCGCAATTAATGTGTTGGTTCCAATTTTATTGATCAGGGTTTTTCCGAGAAGTCCCAATCCTGCCCCCTTCAGCCCGGTCTTTATGTTCTCCCAAACTGTCGGGCTTACTTCCTCTTCAAAATCCTCGAAAGAATCTTTGAACAAATCTTCAATGCTTTTCTTTGTCATAAATTATTGTCTATCTATTGGTATTAATTTCTGTAAATGTATTTTTGCCCGTGAATATTGCGACTTTGATGTTCCTTCTGTAATGCCTAACATTTCTCCTATTTCTTTATGATTGTATCCTTCTATTGCATGTAAGTTGAAAACTGTCCTAAATCCTATTGGCAATGTTTGTATTATCTTTAATAATTCTTTTGCTCCGTAATTGTCACCATAATTAGTTGTGTCTTCAAGCGAGAATTCTACACTTTCCAATTCCACATTTTGTTTTAATTTTTTGTTCCTTCTTAAATTTGTCAACGCTGTATTAACAACTATTTTGCGAATCCAACCTTCTAAAGAACCAGCCCCCTTAAATGTCTTGATATTTTCAAAAACATTTATAAAACCATTTTGCAGTACATCCTCCCCCTCATCTTTACTATCGCAATAACGCAAACAAACACCCATCATTTTTTTCGAGAACTTATCATACAATCGCTGTTGAGCAATAGGGTTTTTGTTAATGCACCCTTGCACTATCTGCTCATCGGTCATATATATATTATTGGTAAGATGCAAAATCTCTCAATTTGGTTGCACTAATGTACAATTAATTTATAATTTAACGTTTGTTTACTTTTTAATTTACAAAATAAATCTTTTGTTAAGGTAGCAAATTTAACATTTTACTTGGCTTTCAACTGATAAAATATAAATATTGCAGCAATATAAATACATAAAATTCGAAAACACAAGCAACTTTCTGGACCAAACAAAGAGTTTTCCAGACCCAAGAAGTCTCTTTCTGGGTCCACTAATTGGATTTCTGGTCCCACTAATTGAATTAATGGAACCAGAAATCGGATTAATAGGTCCAGGAAATCATTTTTTGGACCCACTAATTGAATTAGTGGACCAAGAAAGTAGCTTAGTGGGTCCACTAATCTCCTCCTTTTGCCAACTATTTTGCTCGAAAACCAAATAATACTTTTGAAAAATATCAACAAAACCTTCTCCGTCTCAAAAAACAAATGCATCTTTGAACTATGGCTAAAAAATTCAACAGTAAAAACAAAGGCATTAAAAAGAATTATCTTTTTGAAGAAATTATTAAAGTGCTTTCTGCGAATCCGAATAAAGCTTTAAATTATAAGCAAATTGCTTCAGAATTAAAAATTACTGATTATGGGCAGAGGATGCTCATTTCTTCTGTTCTATCGGAATTAAAAAATGCAGACTCCGTTTCGGAACCTGAGCGCGGTAAATTCAAAATAAAATTAACGGAGTCCTTTATTTCCGGCAAAGTGGATATGACAAATTCGGGAACAGCATATATTGTTTCCGAAGAAAGCGAAAATGATATTGTTGTGAATCCGAAGAAAACATTGAATGCGTTGCACGGAGATATAGTAAAAGTAAAATTGTATTCGAAAGGAAAAGGGAAGCAGGAAGGTGAAATTGTGGAAGTAATCGAGCGTGCGAAAAACGAATTTGTAGGAACACTTCAGCTTTCCAATCGTTTTGCTTTTTTGGTGCCGAGCAATAATAAAATTCATGTGGATATTTATATTCCTTTAGAGAAATTGAAAGGTGCAAAAGACGGACAGAAAGCAATTGCAAGGATTATTGAATGGTCGAAAAACGGTGTAAATCCTATCGGAGAAATAATTGATGTATTGGGAAATGTTGGAGAAAACAATACAGAAATGCACGCTATACTTGCTGAATATGGCTTGCCTTATGAGTTCCCAAAGGATGTTGAACGTGCTGCCGATTTAATTCCGATTAAAATAACGGAAGAAGAAATTGCTAAAAGGCGCGATTTCAGGGCAATTACAACTTTCACAATTGACCCTGTTGATGCAAAAGATTTTGATGATGCCTTATCAATTCAAAAATTATCGAATGGTAATTGGGAAATAGGAGTTCACATTGCCGATGTAAGTTATTATGTGAAACCTGAATCAATGATTGACAAAGAGGCTGTTTCAAGAGCAACCTCAGTTTATTTAGTAGATAGAGTTGTACCAATGTTACCTGAAATATTATCAAATAATGTTTGTTCACTTCGGCCTCACGAAGAAAAGTTATGTTTCTCGGCAGTATTCGAAATGACCGATGATGCAGAGGTTATTGGTGAATGGTTTGGAAGAACAATTATTAATTCCGGCAGACGATTTACTTATGAAGAAGCCCAACAGGTAATAGAAACTGAGGAAGGAGATTTTAAAAAAGAAATACTTACACTTAATAGATTGGCGAAAATATTACGTGCCAACAGATTTAAAAAAGGCAGTATCGCATTTGAAAAAATGGAAGTTAAATTTCATTTGGATGAAGTGGGCAATCCTACCGGAGTGTTTTTTAAAGTAGCTAAAGATTCAAATCAGCTGATTGAGGATTTTATGTTATTGGCAAATAGAAAAGTTGCTGAATTTGTTGGGAAGAAAAAAGAAAGCAAAGAATCAAAAGTAAGAAACGTAGAGTCTCAAAAACCTTTTGTTTATAGAGTTCACGACAAGCCCAATCCTGATAAACTAAATAGCTTTGCTGAATTTGTTGCTAAGTTTGGTTATAAATTGAATATTAAAAACGAAAGAATGGTTGCTGATTCAATGAATAATTTATTGAAAGAAGTTAATCAGAAAAAAGAATCAGGAATGATTGAAATGCTTGCTATCCGCACAATGGCGAAAGCAATTTATACTACAAAAAACATTGGTCACTATGGGTTAGGCTTTGAATATTATACACATTTCACATCCCCAATAAGGCGTTACCCCGATGTAATGGTTCATCGTTTATTACAACATTATCTGGATGGTGGTAAAAATCCGGATATTGATAAATTGGAAGAACAGTGCAAACATTCTTCCGACATGGAAAAACTTGCTGCCGATGCTGAACGTTCATCCATAAAATATAAGCAGGTTCAATATCTATCAGATAAAATAGGACAGGAGTTTGACGGAATTATATCCGGTGTTACTGAATGGGGAATCTTTGTCGAGCTTGTCGATAATCATTGCGAAGGAATGATTCGTACCAGAGATTTGCGTGATGACAACTTTTATTTTGATGAAGATAACTATTGTTTAAGAGGCCGAAAATACGGGAAAGTATTGACACTTGGTGATAAGGTAAGAATAGAAATAAAGCGCGCTGACCTTATAAAGAAACAACTTGATTTTGCTTTGGTAGAAATTATTGAAGAAAAGAAGAGTAAGGATTCTGCTTCCAAAAAGTCTGAAAATATTGTAAAGGATTCCAAAGTAAATAAACCTCACAATACTTCTACAAAAAATAAAAAATTTAATGATGAGTGGGGATTCGAAATATAACCCCTCTCATCATTAATCTTTTTACATCGTATTTAATCTTCTCGATAACTCTTCCTTATAGGAACCTCCTATTGGAATAAGTTTTTTATCATCCTCCATTATCAGGTTCGGCTGTTCAATTGCAACAATCTTATCAATGCGTACAATAAATGAACGATGAACACGAATAAAATCAGAAGAAGATAATTTCTTTTCAATATCTTTCATAGTTGAATGTATTGTATATCTTGCACTCGCAGTATTTATTACTACATAATCTTTTAATGCTTCAACAAAGTAGATATCTTTTGTTTTTACTTTTACAAGGCGTGAATTTGATTTAACAAATATGAGATCTTTCGATGATTTATTTTCAACTATTGAATATAAAAAATCTCTTTCTTTTTTTAAATCGGTTTCTTTTTCATGTTTATAAATTGCCATTTCAATAGAAGTATGCAAATCAATTTCTTTGAAAGGTTTAATTATATATCCATAAGGTTCTGAAACTTTTGCTTTACTTAACGTACTTTCATCAGCATAAGCAGTGAGATAAATTATTGGAATATTATATTTTTCGCGAATCTGGCTTGCAGCTTCGATCCCGCTCATATCACCTTTTAACATAATATCCATTAATATTAAATTTGGTTTTAACTCTTCTGCAATTCTAATTGCATCTTCACCATTGGAACAGATATCTACAACAGTGTATCCAAGTTTTTTTAAACTGTGTTGGATGTCTTTAGCTACTATGCTTTCATCTTCAACAATAAGAATGTTTGTTTTTGACATTTTATATTCGATTTTTAATTTGATTTTGTTTAAATATTATTGTGTATTTCGTTCCTATTGAATTATCAATTTGAATATCTCCATTTAATTGATCGACCAAAGTTACAACTAATTGCAATCCGAGAGACTCCGTATTTCTAAAATCAAGATTTTCTGGCAATCCAATTCCATTATCGCTAATCACTAATTTTAAGTACTCCTCTTCGGAATGCATTACTATTGCTATGATATTCTCTTTATAAACATCATTAAAGGCATATTTAATTGCATTGGAAATAAGTTCATTTATTATTAATCCGGAAGGAATAGCAAGGTCTAAATTAAGCATAATAGGTTGAATATCCAGTTTTAGCTTTATTTCGTATTCCAAATCAGAATATGTATTAATTAGATTTCGAGACAAATTAATTATATATTCTGAAAAATTAATATTTGAAAAATCTTTTGTCTGATATAAACTTTCGTGTATAAATGCCATCGATTTTATTCGATTTTGACTTTCCTTTAAAATATTCAAAGTATTTTTATCTTTGGCATAAGATGATTGTAAATTAAGAATACTTGAAATTACCTGTAAATTATTTTTAACACGATGGTGAACTTCTTTTAACAATACTTCCTTTTCCTGTAACGACTGATGGATTTTTTCGTTTGCAACTATCTTTTCAGTAATATCATGGCCGATTGCAGAAATCTCAACAACTTCACCATTTTCACCAAATATTGGATTCAAAAATATTTCATACCATATTTCTCTTCCAATATCATTGATAAATTTTGTTTCAAAATATTGGGGAATACCCGCTAAAGTCAAATCGTATTTATTTTTCCAATAAGAATTTAATTCTTGAGTAGAAATCATTTGTCCTTCCATCATCGAAATTCCAAGGTAAATTTCTACTTTATATTGTTGCTTTATAAAAATTTTAAAGTTCTGATTATACGAAGTCAAACATGAATTTCTATCTGCTGTCCAAATTAAATGAGCACCACTTTCAAAAATAGAATTTAATTTGGCTGCCTGAACTTGTTGTTCTTTTTCCGCTTTTCTTCTTTCTGTAATGTCTTGAAAAACGGTAATAAAATGTGAAGGTTTTCCTGATGTGTCGCGGACAAGTGAAATAGTTAAGTTTGCGTAAATCAATTGTAAATTTTTATGTAAATACTTTTTTTCAAAAGTTGCTTTTTCCAATTTCCCGGACACAAACTTATTCCAATATTTTTTAGATAATTCCATATCTTCAGTAGAAGTCAAGTCAACAAAGTTCATCCTGCATAGTTCTTCATTTGAATAGCCAAGCATATCACATAACTGTTGATTTACCTGTATAAATTTCCCTTTCAGATCTATTTTTGCTATTCCTATATATGCCTGATTAAAAATTGCCCTGTACCTTTCTTCACTGTCTTTTAATTCCTGTTCTGCCTTTTTCGATTCGGAAATATCACGGGAAACGCCCATTGCTCCAACAATTTCTCCTTCTTCATTTTTCAGTACGGAAGCAGAAAGAAAAGAAATAAATTGTTCGCCTGATTTTTTAATATTAGTAACTTCGCCAATATATATTCCTTTCCCAATCAATTCCTTTTCCGTAATATTAGTTCGTTCTTTAGGATTTGCATATAATATTTTTACATGTTTCCCTATAATTTCTTCACGTTTATATCCAAATGTTTCTTGGGCTGCAGTATTAAATTCGATAATATTCCCCTTTCTATCAGTAGCACAAATAATATCAAGCGAACTCTCAATCAATAATCCAGTATATTTTTGATTACTCTCAATTATTCGCTCCGCTTTTTTTCTTTCGTTTATTTCGAATTGAAGTTGTTGATTTGCTTCTTCTGCGTATTGTGCACGTACCTGTTCTTTCAACAATTGTTTTTTCGAAGAGATATCATGCATCACCACCAAAGTTGCATCTTTACCATCATAAGTTACCAAAGTAGGTTTTGATTCCACTTCAATAATTTTACCTTTCGCTGTTTTCATTTTAAATTCAGCATAAGGAACTATCTCTCCCTTAAATAGTTTCTCCATTCGCTCAGCAGCAAATTGGTGATATTCCGGTAATAAATAAAAAGTCCGGTGTCTTGTTATTACCTGTTCAGGTTTAGACTCCAGCAATTTTAATGCTGCTTTATTTACAAATTCAACCTTGCCATCAACATAAATAATTATCCCGTCAGGCGAATTATCGATCAGACTTTTATAGTTTTCTCTGGTTCTTTTTAATTCCAGTTCATACTTCTTTTTTTCTGAAATATCAGCAATAAAACCCTCTAAATATAAAAGTTTCCCTTTGCTGTCAAAAACTCCCTGCCCTTTTTCCCAAACCCATTTAATTTCATTATTAATACTGATTAATCTATATTCTATGTCGTATGTTTTTTTCTGTTTTACAGCTTTAGATAAAATTGGATTCGCTCTATCTTCCGGATGAACAATATCATTAAAAGCAAACTTTTTATTATTAATGAAATCTTTAGGGTTATAACCGGTAAGTTCAAAGAAATTATCGCTTAAAAATTCCATTGTGAAATTTTTATCCATTTTGCAGCGATATGCAATGCAGGGGAAATTATTTGACAATACAGAAAATTTTCTTTCACTTTCTAAAATTCGGTTTTCACTTTCTTTTAATTCTGTAATATCACGAACTGCCGTAACTCTTGCCGGCAGACCATTATAATCTATTTCACTTGCCAGTAATTGCGCCCAGAATTGTTTCTTTCCTTTTTGCAACATTATTATTTCATACGGCGATGCGTCTTTAGTCTTAATTTTTTCTAAAACTTTCGCATGATATTCGGGATGAATGAATTTAAAAACAGGTTCACCAATTATTTGTTTTGGGGTATATCCAACTTTTTTACAAATAGCATTATTTACTTCAAGTATTACTCCGTTTTTATGAATTACTATTCCTTCAAAGCCAGACTCATAGAGGTTTTTAAATTTCTGTTCGCTTATTTTAAGTGCTGCTTTTGTTTTGGCATTTTCTTTTTTAAGCAAATCTATTTGCTTCTGAAGTTTTTTCACTTCAGTTTCCACCTTAAGATTTGTTTTTTTGGAAATTGCCATACCCCTTTTACTTAATACTTGGCTCTGAGGTTACAGTTTCGGGTTCAACTTTTACTCCATCGAAACTCATTTCAACATCATTTTTATATAAAATAGTTAAAAATTGCTGTCCGTTTTCATCATAAAAGTGCCATTCTCCTTCCTTGTTTCCGCCTGCATACTTGCCTCTTTGCTTTTCTTTTCCATTAGGATAATAAAACTTTTGTTCTCCGTCAGGCACACCATCCAAAAATTTTCCTGTAAACTTTAAATTATTTGTACTTGTATAATAAAACTTCCATTCGCCATCCATTTTGTCAGCTTTGTAATCACCTTCTTCCTTATAATCCGGCAATTCGAGCACCCATGGTCCTTCTTTCAAGCCATCAATATATTCTCCCTTGGTAATTATTTTCGCACTGTCCTTTGCCATATCGGCATATTCAGTCATTACGCCATCCTGCAAATCATTTCTATAGTTTTCTTCGCGCCATACATTTCCGCTTTCATAATACCATTTCCATGGTCCCTGAGCTTTTCCTTTTTTATCATACTTGCCCTTTTGCTCCAGCTTTCCGTTGGCATAAGTAAATGTCCATTCTCCAATCCGTTTACTATTTAAATAATCGCCCTGTGATTTTATTAGTCCGTTAGAATAATATTCTTTCCACGGTCCCTGCATTCTGCCTATAGTGTCCAATATTCCTTCCCCTGTTAAAGTTCCATCCACATACATTTTTGCGGCTATCACTTTGCCTTCCGGCGAAAATTCCCGTTGAATTCCTTCTGCTACTCCATCTTTATAAGTACCTGTAAATCTCACCGCACCTGTCGGGAAATATTCTGTACGCACATCCAATTTTGCAAGTTCTTTTACATTGGTCTGAAGCACGCCATTAATATATTTCGATGTGTTCATCAAACTTCCCTTTGGAGAATATTCTTTCAGATAACCGTTCATTTTCCCATCGCTGTAGGTAACTTCATTTTTCAAAATTCCGGTAGGGTAAAATTCTTTCCAAACTCCGTCTTTCAGGCTATCATTATTTCTTCTGTTTATCTTTTCCTCATGCTGAATAAATCCCATTTTATAATCCGTGAGGGTAATAATCGTGCTGTCAATTGCAAATTCGAATCCTTTGCCTTCTTCTTTTCCATTAATAAAAGGAATAGTTTGTTTCACCTTCCCGTTTTTATAATAATATACGGTGTTGCCTTGTTTCACGTCATTCACAAAGTTTTCCGACATCGTCATATACCCATCTTTTGTATCATACGTTTTGCGCAATCCGTTTTTCTTTCCTGCGGCATAGTTGTATTCGAAAGCCAGTTTACCTTTCTCGGTATAAAATTTCCATACACTATCCAACTGAAAATTCTTACGGTTTCCTTCCGATTTAATCACTCCGTTTTCCGAATATGTTTTCCAATACCCATCCGGCTTTCCGTCACGCATTGGTCCTTCGCTCGAAAGTTTTCCGTTTTCGTAATAAAACTTATTATAACCGTTTGGATTTGTGTTTTTATCAGTTTGAGCCAACATAACTATTGGAAAAAACACCAAAACAATTTTTAAAATTCTAAGCATACACTATTTTTCTTCTCGAACAAAATTAAACAATTTAATTGGAAATACGCACCAAATAAAACAAATCACAATTCAGGACGGTGTTTCACAATTTGCAATTATGACATAAAATTTAAGGAAGAGATTAATCGTGGCTTGAAAATCAAAAATTATTGGTGTTCTTTTCTGTTTTAATTTCAAGGTAAAAAAGTTTCCATTGGTAAATTTTTTTTAAAACATGTTAAAATTATATTTCAGGAAATAAAAATTAAAGGGAATTTAGTTGAAATGTGTGTTATTTGAAAATCAATTTTAGAATATTTGTTGCAGAACAATAGAAATACTTAATTTTGTCAGAAATCAATAATAAAAAAAATAAAATTATGTTAGAAGAAAAAATAAATGCAGAGATTAAGACTGCTATGTTGGCTAAGGATGCTGCGAAACTGGAAGCTTTGCGTGCGATTAAATCGGCGATAATAATTTTGAAGACTTCGGCTGAAGGATATTCGGATGAGACGGAATTGAAGGCGATGCAGAAGATGGTGAAGCAGCGGAAGGAAACTGCTGATGTGTATAAAACGCAAAACAGAATGGATTTGGCTGAAGTGGAACTGGCACAGGCGGCTGTGATTGAAGCTTATCTGCCGAAACAAATGGGTGAGGATGAAATAAAAGCGGAGGTGGCGAAAATTATTGCTGCAGTAGGTGCTTCTTCGGCGGCGGATATGGGGAAAGTGATGGGTGCGGCTACTAAACAATTGGCTGGAAAGGCGGATGGAAAGGTAATTTCAGGGATTGTGAAGGAATTGTTGAGTAAATAAGTTTTTTAGATTAAAGTTGTAGCTTTTTTGAAATTGGAGGTTATACATATATTATATGTATAACCTTTTATTTTTTGGAACTTATATTGTTTGGTAAAAAGTTAAATGAGGTCAAAATTGACCCTCAAATCCATTTGTTTTTCTTTTTGCTGCAAAACAGCCTAAAGTTATTAGCATGTCTTAAATCGCGTTTGTGGAGTTTTTTTTGAAAAACACTCGATTATCGAAGAGTCGTTAGCAATTATCGGGAGGTCGTAGGCGATTATCGAAGAGTCGTTAGCGATTATCGGGGAGTCGTTAGCGATTATCAGGAGGTCGTTAGCAATTATCGGGAGGTCGTTAGCGATTATCGAGAGGTCGTAGGCGATTATCGGGAAGTCGTTAGCGATTATCGGAGTGGGAAGTATCTTGTTATAAGTAATAGTAATTTACGGAACTTTTTTGTGTTGGTATGGACATTTCGACAGGCTCAATGACCGAGGCTCAGTGACCGCGATGAACTTGCAACTGCGCCTGACCCGCGTGAGTATCCTTTTTTTTCCTTTGCCCCGCAGGGAAAAATTAAAGAAAAAAAGATACCGCGTGAGGGCAGGGAGGAACTTGCGTGGATGGCAGGAACGTGATTCGCCCAAAAAAAGAATTTGATGATTTGAAAATTTGAAGATTTGAAAATGGTGTGTCTTTGTCTAAGGTTGGAATGAAATGATGGATTGGATGGACAAATAATTTACCTTTGCGAGAAATAATTTTGATTTTAAAATTGTGATGAGGTGTGATGTGAGAATTTTATTTGTTGTGATTTGTGTGCTGATTTCGGGTTCGATGTTCGGGCAGCGGACGGCGGATTTGCTTGATAGCGGTGATGAGGCGATGAAGGATCATGATTATTTTGGTGCTGCGGGATATTATAACAGGGCGATTAATCAGGATTCGAGCGACATTGGGGTGCAGTATAAATATGCGGAGGCGAGCAGGCTGAATTATGATTTGGGGATTGCGGAACACTGGTATGGCAAGGTGTTGAAGAAGGATGGAGGGAAGCATTATCCGCTGTGTTCGTTTTGGCTGGCGACGATTAAGAAGGGGGAAGGGAAATATAAGGAGGCGAAAAAATTGTTTGATAAGTATGCGAAACGGAATAAGCTGAAGACGGATGATTATTATGTGAGGAAGGCGAATATGGAGGTGGCGGCGTGTGATTATGCGGAGATGCTGATGGCGAGCCCTGATAAGACAATAAAGATGGTGCATCTGGACTCGATGGTGAATAGTAAGGTGTCGGAATATGCGCCGGTGGAGGTGGATAGCGTTTTGTATTTTTCGTCGCTGCGGGATACGAAGGACAGGGATAAGAAAAATAATGTGAGTTATAATAAAATATATACTGCGGTGCAGGATAGTTTGCGCTGGGAGAAGGCGAGAGAGCTGGATACTGTTTTTAACAAGGAGGGAGTGCATACGGCGAATACTGCTTTTAATGATGATTTTACAAGGGTTTACATAAGCAGATGTTCGCAGAAAAATGCTCAGGATTTTATGTGTGAGATATATTCGTCGGACTTTGTGAATGGGCATTGGCAGGGATTGCGGAAGCTTCCGGAGCCTGTGAATATGAAAGGGTATACGAATACGCAACCGGCAGTAGGGTTTTTGGGAGATAAGGAAGTTTTGTTTTTTTCGTCCAATCGTCCGGGCGGAGAAGGGAAAATGGATATCTGGTATTGCAGGATTAAGAAGGATGGAACGTATGGAAAGGCGGTGAATGCAGGAAAAAATGTAAATTCGATAGAGGATGAAATTACTCCTTATTATTGCAAACCTTGTCAGGAATTATTTTTCAGTTCGACGTGGTGGAAAGGGCTTGGAGGATTTGATATATTTAAGAGTGGATATAAAGATGGGGAATTCGGTGAGCCGAAGAATCTGGGTTCACCAATTAACAGTAATTGCAATGATATTTATTTTTCGATAAATTCGAAGAAGACAGAAGCGTTTATTTCATCGAACAGGAAGGGTTCTTATTTTGAAGAAAAGGAAAGTTGCTGCAATGATATTTTTATGTTTAAAATACCGAAGATTAATGAACCGCCCAGAAAGGTTGACAGTACAAAGGTGTTTGTGACACAAATGAAACTGCTGGTTCCGCTAACTTTGTATTTTCATAATGATGAGCCGGATAAAAAAACTCTGGCTGTTACTACAACAAAAAATTATAAAAAGACTTACGAAGATTATTCGGCAATGCGTGAGCAGTATAAAAGGGAATATTCGAAAGGTGCGACAGATAAGGATTATGACAGAGCGGTGAATGATATTGAAACATTTTTTGATGACAGTGTGGATGCAGGAATGCAGGATTTGGAAAGGTTTGCACAGTTGCTTAAAAAGGTTTTGAAGGATAATGAGAAAGTTACCATAACGATGAAAGGATATTGCAGCCCGCTGGCATCAACGGATTATAATGTTAATCTTGCGAAGCGAAGAGTGTCGTCGTTAAAAAATTATTTTATGGAATATGAAAATGGAGTGTTTGCACACTATGTAAATAATGCAGATGCGAAGGAAGGGAGTATTACATTTCTGGAGGAAGATATTGGTGAATTGAAAGCGCGACCGAATGTGAGCGATGATTATTACGATACGAAAAATTCAGTTTATAGTCCTGCAGCTGCCATGGAAAGGAAGATACAGATAATTGCAGTTTCTTCTTTTTCGACGGAGAAATGAGCATGTAAATAAATAGAATACCTTTGCCTTTTATGAAAATCTATCAGCTTTATTTATTATCAATTTTCGGAGGATTGCTATTGGCTTTCGGCTGGTTTCCTTATGGTTTTGCTCCTTTATTATTTGTCGGGTTTGTACCAATATTAATTTTAGAAAAAGTTTTATCGGAAGGAAAGTACAGGCATAAATATTTTATACTGTTGGGTTGTACTTATCTTTCATTTTTAATCTGGAATGTAATAACGACCTGGTGGGTGATAAATGCATCGCTTGGCGGAGGAATAATGGCCATAACAGCAAACACGTTGTTGATGACAATTGTGTTTTTGATGTTTCATAAAACGAAAAACAGAATAGATGAAAAGTGGGGAAGTTTGATATTCATCTGTTATTGGATGGCATTTGAATTCTTTCATCTTCGCTGGGATTTGAGTTGGCCATGGCTAACTTTAGGAAATGGTTTTGCCGATCATCCGAAATGGATTCAATGGTATGAATATACTGGAGTGTTTGGAGGAAGCCTATGGGTGCTGGGTTCGAACGTTATAATTGCAAAACTTATAGGAAATAAATTTGAAGGAAAAGAAATAAATAAATCAAAAATTATTGGAGTAATTTGTTTGATAGTGCTTCCCGTGATGTTGTCATACACTATATATTATTGGAATGGTAAATATGAAGGGAATACTAAAATAGTGGTGGTGCAGCCGAATATTGATCCTTATAATGAAAAATTTAATGGCACTTTTGATAATCAATTGAGAAAGATGCTGAAACTGGCAGCAATGAAAACAGATAGTAAAACTGACTATTTGATATTCCCGGAAACAGCAATACAGGATAATTTGTGGGAAGGGAAACTGAAGGAAAGTCCAAGTATTCAAACACTGAAAGAGTTTATAAAACCGTTTCCTAAATTAAAAATGATAATTGGTGCGAATAGCTCGAAAGCTTTTAATAAGGGAGAAATACCGACAATAACAGCGCGGCAATTCGGTGATGACAGTACATCATTTTATGATGATTATAATACAGGATTGCAAATTGATAATACAGATAGTATTCAGGTTTATCATAAATCGAAATTAGTGCCGGGAGTTGAGAAAATGCCTTTCCCATTTTTATTCAAATACTTTGAAAAGTATGCAATTAGTCTTGGCGGTACGGCGGGAAGTTATGGAACGCAGGAGGAGCGAACCGCCCTAGTGTCGAAGGATAAGAAGATGAGGACGGGAGCAGTAATTTGTTATGAAAGTATATATGGAGAATTTGTGACTGGATATGTTATTAACGGTGCACAATTTATTTCTATAATTACGAATGACGGCTGGTGGGGCGATACTCCGGGGTATAAACAACATTTGAAGTTTGGGGCTTTGCGTGCGATTGAAACAAGAAGATGGATTGCAAGAAGTGCAAATACAGGAATTTCGTGTTTTATAAATCCTGCAGGAGAAGTAGAACAGGCAACAGATTGGTGGAAACCGGCTGTAATAAGCGGGCAAATAAAACTGATGGATAAGCAAACATTTTACACAAGATTTGGAGATTATGTTGCGCGAGCAGCAATATATTTGTCCTTATTATTTTTGCTTTATTCGTGGCTGATGCGATTTAAGATTATTAGAAAACAAAAGGAAAATTAATGAGGAAGTACTGTTTATTGTTTTAATTTCGCAGTAATTATATTGATCAATAAATATTAAATAGAAACAATGGAAAAATTTGATGTAACAGTTATAGGTTCCGGTCCAGGCGGATATGTGGCAGCCATAAGGTGTGCGCAATTGGGAATGAAAACAGCTATTATTGAAAGATATAATACGCTTGGAGGAACGTGTTTGAATGTTGGATGTATTCCATCAAAGGCATTATTGGATTCTTCGGAACATTATCATAATGCGACTCATACTTTCACTGAACATGGAATAGATGTGAAGGATGTAAAGGTGAATTTAAAGCAGATGATAAAACGCAAAGGTGATGTTGTAAAACAAACTTGTGATGGAATTAATTTTCTGATGAAGAAAAATAAGATTACTGTTTTTACCGGACATGGTTCATTTGTAAATATTAATACCATTGAGATTGCAGGTGCAGATGGAAAGAAGACTCAGATTGAAAGTGCAAAGACAATAATAGCAACAGGGTCGAAACCAGCTTCTTTGCCCGGAATTGTAATTGATAAAAAAAGAATTATCACCTCCACAGAAGCACTTGAATTGACTGAAGTTCCGAAGCATCTGATAATTATTGGCGGAGGAGTAATAGGTTTGGAATTAGGTTCGGTATATGCCCGACTAGGTGCTAAAGTTTCTGTTGTAGAATTTACTTCAGGCATTATAAGTACGATGGATGGTGCACTTGGAAAGGAATTGCAAAGGAGTTTGAAGAAGCTTGGATTTGAATTTTATTTGAGTCATAAAGTTACAGGAGTTACTTCAAAAGGAAAAGAAGTTACTGTAATGGCTGATAATGCCAAAGGTGAGAAGGTTGAATTTAAAGGGGATTATTGCCTTGTTTCAGTAGGAAGAAAACCTTATACGGATAATTTAGGTTTGGATAAAGCAGGTGTAAAGCTTGATAACAAAGGGCGGATAGAAACGGATAATCATTTGCAGACAAATGTGGCGGGGATATATGCAATAGGCGATGTGGTGAAA
Source organism: uncultured Bacteroidota bacterium (assembly GCA_903870175.1). Lineage (GTDB taxonomy): Bacteria > Bacteroidota > Bacteroidia > 2-12-FULL-35-15 > 2-12-FULL-35-15 > 2-12-FULL-35-15. The sequence goes on along the minus strand of CAIQBY010000392.1, from coordinate 16,237 downwards.
GGTGCAATGTTGGCACATAAAGCCGAGGAGGAAGGAATATTTGTGGCAGAAACAATGATGGGACAAAAACCTCATATCAATTATAATTTAATTCCCGGAGTTGTTTATACATGGCCCGAAGTAGCGGCTGTTGGCTTTACAGAAGAACAATTGAAAGAGCAGGGAAAAAAATATAAAGTAGGGAACTTTCCTTTCAAGGCAAGCGGAAGAGCAAGAGCATCAATGGATACAGATGGTTTTGTAAAAGTGCTTGCTGATGAAGAAACCGATGAGATACTGGGTGTACACATGATTGGACCTCGTGCTGCAGATATGATTGCAGAAGCTGTTGTAGCTATGGAATATCGCGCGAGCGCTGAAGACATTTCGAGAATGAGTCATGCACATCCAACGTTCACAGAGGCAATGAAGGAAGCATGTTTGGACGCAACAGGTAAAAGAGCATTACATATATAATTTATGAAAACAGGAGTATTATTAATTAATTTAGGAACGCCGGATAGTCCTAAAACATCGGATGTACGTAAATATTTATCAGAATTTTTAAATGATCCAAGAGTGATTGATATCAATCCGATTGGTCGTTTTATATTGGTGAATGGAATCATTGTTCCGTTTCGTTCTTCAAGGTCGGCAAAACTTTATCAGCATATTTGGACAGCGGAAGGTTCACCATTGTTGACAAACAGCATTAAGATGAAAGTGCTTTTGCAAAAAGAATTAGGTGATAAATATGTTGTGGAATTGGGTATGCGTTATCAAAGTCCGAGTCTGGAATCGGCACTGGATAAGTTGCGGCTGGCGCAGGTTGATAACATTATTATGATTCCATTATATCCTCAATATGCCTCTTCGAGTACAGGGTCGTCTGTGGCGGAAGCTATTCGATTGATTCAAAATTGGGAAGTTACACCATCTCTGAAAATTATTTCCAAATTTTACGATAACCCTGATTTCATTGCTGCATGTGTTGATGTAGCCAAAAAATATCAGATTGATGATTATGATTTTGTGATATTTTCATATCACGGTTTGCCGGAAAGGCATATAAACAAGGGGTCGGCACATTATGGTGCAAATAGCTGCAAGCTTGGCAGCTGTTGTGATTCAATAACTGAAAAGAATCAATATTGCTATCGGGCCAATTGTTTTGAAACTACCAGGCAATTGGTAAAACACTTAAATATTCCGGATGGAAAATATGAAACCACTTTTCAATCACGGCTGGATGATAAGTGGATAAAACCTTATAGTGATAGAGTAATTGCACAAAAGGCAAAGGAAGGTAAAAAGAAAATTCTTGTGTTTTCACCTGCATTTGTAGCTGATTGTCTCGAAACTATTTATGAAATAGGTACTGAATATAACGAGATATTCAAGAAGCACGGAGGCGAGAAAATTCAGTTGGTTGAAAGTTTGAATGATAATGCGAAGTGGATTGATGCGTTAAAAAATATGATTGTCAAAGATTAAATCTGGCCTTTTTATTAAAGAATAAAATCATATCAAATAAAGAATTTTTAATTGTTACTTCATAGGAAGTGCAGTTAAACCCTGTCTTGCTTCTTCTTTGTTTGGATTTAATTGAAGAGTGGTTGTCCATGCATTTCTTGCTTTTTCATAATCTCTGGCAGTATAACAGGCGCCTCCCAAGTTATACCAATATTCAGCATTTGAAGGGTCAAGCTGAACTGCTTGTTCCAGATATTTAATTGCCTCAAGGGGTTCTTTTCCTCCCTTTTCCATGCCTTTATTATAGTAAATAGTTGCAAGGACAGCATAATTTCTTTTTAAAAATGGATTGTTGGGATAGAGATCTGCTACCTTGTCCCATTGCTTGCGTGCGTTGTCGTAATCTTTTAATTTGTAATAGGCGACTCCAAGATTTAAATAACCATTAACATAATCCTTGTGAACGTTTACAGCTCTTGTCAAATGAACGATAGCCTTTTGAATAAGTTCGGTTTCCTGAGCTTTATTTTCCGGTTTTTCAGACAAATCAAGATACGCTTTGCCTGCATTCCCATTTACTAATGCGCTGTTTGGAACTGTTTCGGCGTCTGTAATAAAAAGAGTTGTATCGTTTTTCCATTCTGCATTTCGTGGAATTACAATGGCTGCGCAACCGACGGTAATTAAACTGAGTACAGAAATTGTTGCGATCTTTTTGATTTTCATCTCTGATATTTTTTGCAAACACCAATTAATAAAAATAGCTATAATTAAGCAGAAACCAAAAGATGAATGGTAGATTAGTCTTTCGCCCATTGTGGCACCGATATCCATTACTAAATTACAAACTAAAAATAAGTGAAGTAAGTAAAAAGCTAACGCAAATGAGATAATATTTCTTTTAATAAATAATATAAAAGTAGTAGCAATGGCGGATAAATGAAAAAGGATTGCAAGCCATACCATTGGATTTCCGAAATTATTATAAGGAATTGTACTGTATGAATAATCGCTTGAAAGAGGGTGGGGAAAAAATAATAATCGTAAATAATGATTCAAAATTTCAATTTTAGTTGCCCATCTTTCCGGAGAAGTTGCAAATTTATAAGGGTTGTTTAAAACATCCGGGTTTTCTATTGTAGCTCCCTTACCGACAATTGAAAAACGAATGAGCAAATAAATTAAAGCGACAAACACATACGGGAGGACTCCTATAATGACTTCTTTCATTGAATCTCCCCTGACAATGTATAATAACATTGGTATGAGAATTATTAATGTTACAGCATATTCTTTGGAAAGCAGAGCGCAGAAATAAAATACTAAAGCTGCAAAAAGTTGAAGAGGTTTCTTTGATTCTTTGTAACGGAAAACTTTAATGAAAGTGAGAATAATGAATAAAAACGATAATATTTCATCCCTGCTTTTTACGTTGGAAATAACTTCGGTATGCAACGGATGAATTAAAAACAAAAGACAAGTAATGAATGCTATCAGCGGACTGTCTTTAAATATAAAGGTTTGGAGAAAGTATAATAATACAAGGACAGATAAAATATAAAACACAACATTTAATAAATGCCTGATAAAGGCAACATCGCCGGCCGGTTTTACTTTTTCCTTGCTGCCAAATAACTGTTGTTCGATAGCAAAAGTAATAACTGAAAGTGGCCTATAACGACCACCGGAAAGTTGTTGTTTTGCATTCATTGATCTGTAAAAGCTATCATAAGCATCCGTTTTTAAAATCTTTGGAATGCCTTTAAAACCCTGTTGTACATAGTCGTTTTTTTCAATCACAATTCCATCGTCCAAAGCGTATTCATTTAAAAAAGAATTGCCATAAATAATTAATCCAATAATTGCCAATACAATAACTTGTATTTTAAATTCGGGAAACAGTTTGTTTTTAGCAAGACTTACAGGAATATGTGCTTCTCTGGAATTGTTTTTTTTTACTGATACTTGTTTTGCCATACTATTTTTTGGTATAATTTATGAGGTTCTTCAACACCCAAAATATATTTCTTTACTTTTGTTAAGAATGTAAAAATAAAATTTATTTCTAAAAGTAGTTAATTGTTCGCAATATTAGTAATTTGAAAACAATATTAAATAATAAAATTCTTGTCCTTCTTTCCGCGTTCCTGTTTTTTGGGGTAGCTTATTTTTTTCATCATTCGTTCAGCAGCACCTCCACTTTTACTATAAATAGTTTTGAAAGCACCTTACATTTAAAGGAGAAGCGGTTGAATGAAGAGATGTCATCACTTGCAAAACAAGCTTCAACAAAAAATTACAATCAACTTTTTATAGAACAGCCAGCTTATTATAATGATTTAATGGAGCGGGAAGGACTGGCATTATTAATTTACGAAAATGATACATTGAAATTTTGGAGCGACAATTCAATTGCGGTAGAAAATTGGGTGAAGGAAGTTTGCCTGGATACAAAAATGGCGAAGTTGCATAACGGCTGGTTTGAAGTAATGCGGCCTCATACAAATGCTACTACTACCAAAACAATAGTTGGATTAATTCTTTTAAAAAATGTTTACCCTTATCAAAATAAATATTTGATAAACGAATTTCAAAAGGATTTTGATATTTCTGCAGACACAAAATTAATTATCGACCACCCCGAAAGCACCACTAAAATAAAGAACTCGGATGGTGAATATTTATTTTCACTGGTATTTAATCCATCGAGTTATACAACTTCTACTTCTTATGTTTCTGTTTTGCTTAACATCCTTGCATGTATTCTGATTCTTATATTCTTTAGAAGAGTTTTTGCCTCTACAGAAAAACGAATCGGGAAACATATTTCTGTTTTGCTTTTTGTTGTCAGTATTGTTTCATTAAGATTAATAACAATTATATTTTCTTTGCCTGAAAGTTTTTATGGTTTTGAATTGTTCAGCCCAAAAGTGTTTGCTGATGCCAATTCTATTTGGCTTACATCTCTCGGGGATTTATTAATAAATGTTGTTCTGCTTTTCTATTTATCATTTTACGTATTAAATGAACTTAGTTTTAAATCAATTCTTATTCTGTTAAACAATAGAAAAAAACTTATTCTTTCCTTTGTCTTATTCCTGTCTTTCTTTTGTTTCTCATGGTTAATTACAGAACTTTTCACAGGTCTAATCAATAACTCCAACATACCATTTAGTATAAATAATTTATTCAGCTTGAATAGTTACAGCTATGTCGGAATAGTAATTATCGGACTTTTATTGTTTGTATATTTTCTATTTGCCGATAAAATAGTGGATGTGTTGAAACTACTTGATTTGGATATTAAAGCCTATGTAATTGTATTTGTAATCACTGGAATAATATATGCCTCAGTATCTCAACTTCTCGGCTCTTTTGATTTGCTTGTGTTCTTTCTTCCATTCATTCTGATTTTTTCAATCAATATCTTCAAAAGGTCGCAAACGGCTTATTCTTTTTCGGGAATAGTATTTTTAGTTTTCATATTTTCATTGTATGCGGTTCATGTTTTTATCAAACATTCTGGAATTAAAGAAAAGGAAACACGGAAGATTTATGCAGAAAAATTAGCTGCCGAACAAGACCCTGTTGCTGAACTTTTATTTCAGGATGTGGAGGAAAAAATTCAAAATGATGCAGTTTTAATTTCCTATATAAATAGAATTGATAAACAGCCGGCAGAATTCGAAAAGAGAATCAGGCAGCAGTATTTTAGCGGATTTTGGGAGAAATATGATCTGCATGTTGCACTGTTCGACAGCATGTGTCTTCCTGTAATTAAGGCGCGAAATCCAATGTTCGATAACAATTTTTATTTCGATGATTTGATTGCAAAAAAAGGAAAGCCTACTTCCTGTGAAAATTTTAATTTCATAAATAATGCATCCGGTAAAATAAGTTATTTAGCGAAGCTGGATTTTTTTAGAACCCTTAGTACAAAAAGGAAATTTGGAACCTTATATATTGAACTTGATGCTAAATTTATTTCTGATGAAATAGGTTTTCCTGAATTGTTGCTGGATAAAAATGTTGGGTTATCGGAAGAGCTGACAAATTATTCGTATGCTAAATATAAACATCATCAACTTATAAATCAATATGGAAAATTTTCGTATGGCTTGACGAGTAAGGATTTGGAAGGGGGCAAGGACGAATTTCAATTTATGGATAAGGACGGTTACAATCATCTTTTGTTTCAACCTAACCCAGAAACGCTTATTGTATTGAGTAAACGCAGTGAAGGATTTATTGGACAGGTAACCACATTCTCTTATCTGTTTGCTTTTTTCAGTTTGTTGTTGTTATCTGTTTTGTTTTTTCGTCAGGTTTCTCTGGGTACGCTTTTTGAAAACTTTACTTTTAAATATCGAATACAAGCAGTGCTGGTTTTGATTGTGTTGGTTTCTCTCGCTTTATTTGGAGGAGGTACAATTTATTATATAAATCAACAGTTTGAAACGCAAAATCAGGAGAGTATCAGCGAAAAAATCCATTCTGTATTGATTGATGTCGAGAGTAAATTATCGAATGAAACCAATCTGAATAAAAGCCTTGTTGATTATGTTTCGTTTGTTTTAAAGAAATCTTCTACTGTATTTTTTACTGATATTAGTTTTTATGATGCCAAAGGAAATTTATACGCTTCTTCGCGTTCGCAGGTGTTTGATGAAGGATTGACTTCGAAGAAAATGGACCCTGAAGCATTTTTACAAATTGCTGTTTTAGGAAAAACAGAATACGTGCATGAAGAAAGAATCGGTAAATTAAATTATTTATCAGCATATATTCCTTTTAAAAATAAAGATGGAAAATTACTTGCTTACCTTAATTTGCCATACTTCTCGAAGCAAAGTAAACTGGAAAAAGAAATCTCCGGTTTCCTTGTTACATTGATAAATATTTACGTTTTATTATTTGCATTGTCTATTGTAATTGCAATTTTCATTTCGAATTATGTTACCAAGCCATTGAAATTAATTCAGGATAAACTGAGTAAAATAAAGTTGGGAAAAACGAATGAACCGATTGAATGGAAAGAGAAGGATGAGATAGGAAATCTGGTGAGTGAATATAACAGAATGATTGCTGAGTTGGCGTATAGTGCTGATTTGCTGGCGCGATCGGAAAGGGAAAGTGCATGGCGGGAGATGGCGAAACAAGTGGCTCATGAAATTAAAAATCCGCTGACACCAATGAAACTGAGTGTTCAGCATTTGCAGCGCACCTGGAACGACCATGCGCCGGATATGAATGAAAAGATGGAACGGTTGACGAAAATTATCATTGAACAGATTGATACCCTTTCGACTATTGCTACTGAGTTTTCGAACTTTGCGAAAATGCCGAAAACTAATCTCGAGAAAATAAATGTGAAGGATGTATTGATGAATTGTATTGGTTTATATAGCGGAATGCAGCATGTACATTTTAATTTCGAATGCAAATACGATGATATAAATTATGTAAATGCGGACAAAGAACAATTGCTGCGTGTGTTTAATAATTTATTTAAAAATGCAATTCAGGCAATTCCTGAGCATCAGGAAGGGAAAATAAATGTGCTGTTAAAGAAGGAAAATGGACAGATAATAATAAGCATTGAAGATAACGGAACAGGAGTGAATGATGATTTAACGGATAAAATTTTCTCACCAAACTTTACTACAAAAACAGGAGGCATGGGACTTGGATTGGCGATAGTAAGAAGTATTCTTGAAGATATTAACGGTAAAATATGGTTTACTACTAAAAAAGGCGAAGGCAGTGTGTTTTATATTTCCTTACCGATTTGTTAGGGCTGAAATTATTAAATCCCATACTATGTTTATTTCGATTTCGCCTCCTATATATTGCTGATAATCATATTCATAATGTTGGAAAAGTTAGCTTTTTAATTGCCCGTTTTGTTAAAAAACTAAGTTACTTTATTATTAATGGGAACTCCTTTATTTTAAATGGGAACTCCCGTTTTTAAAAAGGGAGTTCCTGTTTTTTAAAAGGGAGTTCCTGTTTTTTAAACGGAAGTTCCCGTTTTTTAAACGGGAGTTCCTGTTTTTAAAAAGGGAACTCCTTTATTTTTAATGGGAACTCCTTTTTAAAATAAAGGAGTTCCCTTAAATAATAATTTGGCTCCTTTATTTTTACTTTGAAAACTGAAAAACAAATTTAAAGTGACCTGTTTCTGAATTTAAGGTTAAAATTAATCTATTGTACCGATTTTTTGTCGTAAGAAAATTAAGGAAATAGATAATGTAGATTTGGTGATTTGTATAATAAGTATTGGAATATTACCTCTCATTTCTGCATTTAGTATCTTAAAAATAATTTTTGTAACAATTTCAGCACTTTCACTATCCTTAAAACAGATTTCAAGTTCTTCGAAATTTACAATAATCCTAAGAACATTTTTTTTGTAAAAACTTAAAAAGACAAAATCTAATTATTAATCAAAATGAAGTCATTTCGTACATATAAGGTTTTAGAAATAAATAACTATTCATTCGTTAAATCGCAGAAATTAGTTATTTATATTAAAAAGAGAAGGAAATAAGTAAGTGGGTAGCCCCCTTTTAAATTAAAATACTTCATTTTACCTTTGAGCCTTATCAAATAAATAATGCCATTATTGTATAATGTTAAGTTCTTAACATCAACCCCTGAATAATTAAAGTTATTTATCAATGATTTAGCTTTTATTATATATTAACTTTGACTCCTCTCTAATTTAAAATTATTTTATTACGATTACATGAAAAATCTTATTACCCTTCTGATACTGTTTTGTTTTCAAAACAGTATTGTTGCTCAAATAACTCCTGCCCAGCTTCAATTACTTATAAAAGCAAAGGAAGCCGGCCTGCATCCTCCATCTTATCCATCCAGCAGAATGCCTATGGGAGCTCCCGAGCAGGATTGCAACAGTGCGATTCCGGTTTGCCAATACACTTATACACAAAATGTGTCATATTCAGGATATGGGAACGTTCAGGAAATACCCAATAATACCTGTCTTGGTTCCAACGAACTTAATTCGGTGTGGTATGTTTTTACTGTGCAGGCTGGCGGAGCGGAGAACTTTCAGATTACACCGAACAATGCGAATGATGATTATGACTTTGCTTTATATGACATTACCGGAGCGAATTGTTCGGGCATTGCAAGTGGAGCAATTACTCCTGTAAGGTGTAATTATTCAGCTAATCCCGGAAACACAGGACTAAGTGCGAGCGGTACTAATGCTTCTGAACCGGCAAGCGGAAGTAATCAATCAACTACATTAAATGTAACTACCGGACAAACTTATGTGCTGATAGTGAGTAATTATAGTTCAACACAAAATGGATATACATTAAACTTTCAGCAGGGAGCAGGTTCTGCAAATATATTCGGTAATGTTGCGCCTACACCAGCCTCTGTATATGCGCCTTGCGGCGGGTCGAGCATTACTTTAACCACTTCAGAGCCGGTGCTATGTTCTTCAATCAGTCCTAATGGCAGCGAATATACTATTACAGGAACAGGAGGACCTTACACTGTTTCAGCTTCTGCCGGTGTAAACTGCGGAAGCTCCACACTTCAGGATAATATTTCAATTACTCCTGCACTTTCGGGAGCAGGGCCCTGGACATTAAATATTGCAACAGGAAGCGATGGCAATACATTAATAGATAATTGTGCCAATCAAATGCTCCCTACTTCAATTAATTTTACCACATCTTCTGCGGTAGCAAGCATTTCAGGACCAACATCAGTTTGTGCAGGAACAACGGTGGCTTTAACGGCATCCAATGGTTCCGGCTGGAGTTGGGCAGGCCCTGCAGGATTTACTGCTATCACTCAATCAATAAGTTTAAACCTTACAACACCTGGAACATATACATATACAGTAACTATTTCCAACGGAACGTGTGGCACTTCAACTGCAACACAAACTGTTACCATAAAAGCAGGACCTTCTGCTGTATTTTCAAGCAGTCCGAATCCTGTTTGTGCAGGTTCTCCGGTTACTTTTACCAATGCATCAGTAATGACTTGCAGTACCGGAGGCTTGGGTGTTAATATCTGTACTTGTGGATCTTTCTTATGCCAACCTACCAGTAATCAAGGTACATTCGTAAGTTATCTTTGGACATTAGGTGATGGAACTACCGCTTTTTATATTGCAGGAAGTCCAGCGGCAAATTTCAGTCCTGTTCATACCTATGCAGCACCTGGCGTTTATACAATAAGTTTGGCAGTAACTGATAATTTTTCAGGATGTTCCAATTCAATCTCTCAAACTGTAACAGTATTGGCAAGTGCTGGTGCGATTTCAGTTACACCGACTGCTGCAACTATCTGCCCTGGAGTGAATACTAATCTTACAGCTGCCGGCGGTTCTACTTATACCTGGGCTTCTACACCTGCCGGATTTAATGGTACAGGTGCAACAGTTACTGTAGCACCAACAGTTACCACAACATACACAGTTTCATCTCCGGGATGCTCAACACCTATGACTGCAACAACTGTAATAACTGTAAGCGGTACTGCACCTGTAACCCCACCTATAACCGGAACTACACCTGTATGCCCGAATGCAACAGGAGTTATTTATTCGATAACGCCTGCTACTATTGGTTCTACTTACACTTGGACTGTCCCTGCAGGAGCAATAATAACTGCGGGACAAGGAACGAGTGCCATTACTGTTACTTTTGGCGCCACAGCAGGAACTATTTCCGTTACTGAAACAAATTCCTGTGGCTCAGGTACACCTGTAACATTTGCTGTCGCGATAGGTTCTGCTCCTGTTACTCCGCCAATTTCAGGCCCTACACCTGTTTGTCCTAACTCAACAGGAAATATTTATTATGTGACCAATACTCCCGGTTCTACGTATTCATGGACAGTTCCTGCCGGAGCAACTATAACATCTGCCCCGACAAATACGGATTCTATTACTGTTACCTTTGGTACTACGGCAGGTACAATGTCTGTCACTGAAACCGGTGCCTGTGGGTCAGGGTCGGCGGTTAATTATCCAGTCACTTTAAGTTCCCTTCCGGTAACATCAGCAATTACAGGGCCTGCAACGGTTTGTCCAAACGCCACTGGAATGGTATATTCGGTAACTAATACTGCAGGCTCTACTTATGCCTGGACTGTTCCTGCCGGTGCTACAATAACTTCTGCTCCGACAAATACAAATTCAATCACTGTAACTTTTGGACCAACAGGCGGAACTGTTTCAGTTACAGAAACGGGGACGTGTGGTGCCGGTACTCCTGTTAATATAGCTGTAGTTACAAATAGCATTCCTGTAACATCACCAATAACAGGTCCTGTTACTGTTTGCCCAAATGCGATGGGGATTTCATATTCAGTAATAAATTCAGCAGGTTCTACATATGCCTGGACAGTTCCTGCCGGAGCAACAATTACTTCATCACCTACTAACACAGATTCCATCATGGTTTCGTTTGGTGCTACTGCAGGAACAATATCTGTAATAGAAACAAGCCCTTGCGGAGTTGGTGCGCCTGATACATTAGTTATAGTAACCAGTTCAATTCCTGTAACATCGCCTATTACGGGGCCTACACCTGTTTGTCCTAACTCGGCAGGGAATATTTATTATGTAACCAATACTCCCGGATCAACCTATTCATGGACTGTACCTGCCGGAGCAACTATTACATCTTCACCAACTAATACAGATTCAATTACTGTTACTTTGGGTACAACAGCCGGAACAGTTACAGTTACAGAAACCAGTAGCTGTGGCACTGGAGCACCGGTAAGCTTTAATGTCGCACTAAACAGTCTTCCTGCAACATCAGCAATCACAGGACCTACACCACTTTGTCCGAATGCAACAGGGTCAGTATATTCAGTAACAGCTACAGTAGGCTCTACTTATGCCTGGACAGTGCCTGCCGGAGCAACAATAACATCCGGTCAGGGTACAAACTCTATTATAGTATCTGTAGGTGCAACAGGAGGAAACATTTCAGTTACTGAGACAAATGCGTGTGGGGCAGGCACACCAGTTACCTATGCAATTGCAGTAAATAATGCTTTGAATATATCTATTACACCTCCGTCTCCATCTATTTGTCAGGGTTCCAGTGTGCCTCTTACTGTGAGTGGAGCGACAACTTATACTTGGCTTCCGGCTACCGGATTAAGTGCTGCTACAGGTGCAAACGTTACTTCTGCACCTGCAACCACCACAACTTATACTGTAACAGGCACTAATGGAACATGTTCATCCACAGGCACGGTTACAATAACTGTTATTCCAAATCCAATTGCAAATGCTGGATTGGATCAGGCAATTTGTATTGGACAATCAGCGGTATTATCTGCAAGTGGCGGGACAAGCTATAACTGGCAGCCTCCAACTGGGTTAGACAACCCTGCATCCGCTTCTCCTATAGCTTCTCCCAGCGTTACTACTACATATACATTAACGGTAACTAATGGCGGAATCTGTTCATCTAATGATAATGTATTGGTTAGTGTATTCCCTTTACCGAGCGTTAATGCAGGCCCGGATCAAACTATTAATGTTACTGATTATGCAATATTAACAGGTGTGAGTTCAGCATCTTTTTTATGGAGTGAGGCCGGACTGGGCACTACTTTAAATTGCATTACTTGTTCAACTCCGGTTGTTTCACCTACTGTAACAACAACTTATTTTCTTACAGCGATAGATGCCAATGGATGTGAAAATAAAGATACAGTTGTAATATATGTGAATACGGATTATGGCTTATACATTCCAAATGCGTTTACACCAAATAATGGAGAGACGAATACTTCTTTTTATGCAAAAGGATTTGGAATTAAAGATCTTGATATGGCGATATTTAACAGATGGGGAGAAAAACTATTTGAAACTAATCAATTCGGTAAAGGCTGGGATGGAACTTACATGGGGACAAAAGTAGAAGAGGGAGTATATGTTTATAAGATTATAGCAACTCCTTTTGTGGGAGATCAAATAAAACGAATTGGACACGTTACCGTTCTTCAATAGAATTATTCCTATTTGTTTTTATACTTATTCTAGTATCAATTTCATCTCTTATTTAAGAATATTATTTAACAGGTACTTTATTCCTAAAAGAATCATCAAGGATAATGTTTATATAGTAAAAGGTTATATTCAAATTCATTAACAACTGTCCAATTATTATAAAATTAATTTCCTTTTAACTCTCATGAGTTTGAATAAAACATGCAGGAAATTAAGAATCAGAACCGTATTTAGTCATCCAAAATATTCTTATTATCGAGATTTGGTATTTTGCATTACAAAATTTGTACATTTGGCGCTTGAAAAAATAAACAAGCAAATTGTTTGCCTGCCTTATTTGCAACAATTAATAGAAAATGTTGTTATAATTAACTAATAGTTGAACAAAAAGTAATAATAAATGAGTGCAACCACAGAATTAAAAAAGAATGTAGTTATACTGTTTGCAGGTGATTCCGGCGATGGTATTCAGTTAACCGGAACACAGTTTTCCACAACAGCAGCTTTGTACGGCAATGACATAAGTACTTTTCCGAACTTCCCTGCAGAGATACGTGCCCCGCAAGGAACAATTGCCGGTGTTTCAGGATTCCAACTTCATTTCGGAAGCGAAAAAATATATACAGCCGGTGATGCAGCCGATGTGCTGGTAGTAATGAATGCCGCAGCATTGAAAGCAAATATTAAACAGCTTAAAGACGGCGGAATAATCATTGCAAATACAGATGGTTTTGATGCAAAGAATTTAAAACTGGCAAATATTCCAGCCGAGCAAAACCCTTTAAAGAATAGCAGTTTAGACAAGTTTAAACTGTTTGAAATAGATGTAACAAAAATTACACGTAATGCATTAGCTGATTCCGGAATGGGAACCAAGGAAATGGACAGGTCGAAGAATATGTTCGTACTTGGATTTATCTATTGGATGTATAACCGTTCTATCGAAAATTCTATTACGTTTATTAAGGAGCAATTTAAAAAACGTCCGGAACTTATTGATGCAAATATAAAAGTACTTAAAGCTGGTTATAATTACGGAGACACTGTAGAAGCACCTATGCAACGCTTTGAAGTGAAGCCTGCACCGGTTGAAAGTGGTACTTATAGAAGTATTATGGGAAATCAGGCAGCTGCAATTGGATTAGTTGCTGCCTCTCAGAAATCAGGGTTGCCCTTATTCTATGGTACTTACCCTATAACTCCGGCATCAGATATTCTTCATGACCTTGCAAAAAATAAAAACTTTGGAGTAAAAACATTTCAGGCAGAAGATGAAATAGCTGCTGTTACTTCGGCCATTGGTGCAGCTTTTGGTGGTGCACTTGCAGTAACCGCATCTTCAGGACCTGGCATTGCATTAAAAGGAGAAGCAATAGGATTAGCATTGATGATGGAGTTGCCGCTTGTTATTATTAATGTTCAGCGTGGCGGACCAAGTACCGGACTGCCAACAAAAACAGAGCAGGCAGACTTGATGCAGGCTTTGCACGGTCGTAATGGAGAAGCTCCAGTGCCCATCATAGCTGCATATTCACCTTCCGATTGTTTTTATTCTGCTTACGAAGCCTGCAGAATTGCATTGGAATTTATGACACCTGTTTTCTTTTTGAGTGACGGTTATATTGCCAATGGTGCTGAACCTTGGAAGTTCCCGGCATCTAAAGATTTGAAAGAGATCAATGTTCAGTTTGCAAAAAATGAATTGAAAGAAGGCGAAAAATATTTGCCTTACAAACGTGATGAAAAACTTTCACGCCCTTGGGCAATCCCAGGAACGAAAGGTTTGGAGCATCGTATAGGAGGAATTGAAAAGCAACACGAAACAGGAAATATTTCTTACGAGCCCGAGAATCACGAGTTTATGGTGAAACTTCGTCAGGCAAAAGTGGATAAAATAGCTGATTACATTCCATTGCAAACAATAGACAATGGAAATGCAAAAGGTAAATTGCTTGTTGTTGGCTGGGGTTCTACTTATGGAAGTATTAAAACTGCCGTGAACGAAGCCATTGAAGAAGGTTACGATATAGCGCACGCACATATTAAATACCTGAATCCATTCCCTAAAAATCTTGGAGAAATATTAAAAAGTTATGATAAAGTGTTGATACCGGAAATGAACAACGGACAATTGGTAAAAGTAATTCGTGATAAATATTTTGTAGATGCAAAAGGTTTGAATAAAATTCAGGGATTACCGTTTACATCTATAGAGATAAAAAATAAAATAATAGAAATGGTTACTAAATAATAAAGCATAATGATAGAAACAATAGAACCTAAATTAACAGCAAAAGATTTTGTAACTGACCAGGAAGTACGTTGGTGCCCTGGTTGCGGAGATTATTCAATTCTGAAACAAGTACAAACAGTGATGCCTGATTTAGGTATTCCTCGCGAGCAGATCGTATTTATTTCTGGTATCGGATGTTCATCTCGTTTTCCATATTATATGGAAACCTTCGGAATGCACAGTATTCACGGTCGTGCAACAGCAGTTGCCAGCGGCTTGAAAGCTTCCCGTCCAGAATTATCCGTTTGGATAGTTACTGGTGATGGTGATGCTTTATCAATAGGCGGCAACCATTTGATACATTTATTAAGAAGAAATTTCAATATAAATGTATTGCTATTCAACAACGAAATATATGGCTTGACCAAAGGACAATACTCACCGGCTTCTCCAATGGGCAGTATTACCAAGTCATCACCAATGGGCTCAGTTGATCATCCTTTTAATCCGCTTGCATTATGTTTAGGAGCTGATGCTACGTTCGTGGCTCGTTCAATGGACAGAGACCCAATTCATTTGCGCGAAGTATTAAAGCGTGCAAATGCTCATAGCGGAACTTCTATGGTAGAAATTTATCAGAACTGCAACGTTTTTAACGACGGTGCTTTTGAAGTGTTTACTGAAAAAGGAACAAAGAAAATAAATACATTAATGGTGGAACACGGCAAACCATTAATCTTTGGAGAGAATGCAGATAAAGGAATTAAGTTGGATGGTTTCAAGCCTGTAGTTGTAAATCTTGCTGATGTTTCTGCAAATGATTTATGGATACATGATGAAAAAGACGCTGTGAAAGCGGGAATGCTTGTTCGTTTTTTTGATAAGCCTTCATCTGCACATTATTTACCTCGTCCTTTCGGCGTGTTTTACACCGAAGACCGTTTTTGTTATGAAGATGCGATGGTGGCGCAGTTGGAAGAAGCTATTTCCAAAAAAGGCAAAGGTGATTTAGACGCTTTGCTTAAAGGAAATAATACCTGGACGATATAATATTTATTAAATCAGGAAAACAAATCACTTTGTTTATCCTTTCCTTTTTTTGCTTTGTTAGGTTCCGGTTTCACAGGAATATGTAAATCCAAACCTAATGAAGCATTTATTTTTTCAATAAAATAAGCAGATAACAGCGGAGATTCCACTTCAAGATTCTGATGAATAAAAAAGTAGATTTCTTTAAGCCCCTGTTTTTTCCAACTACTTATTCTTTCAATCCAAGGGTCTAATCTTGAATAATCGCTTTCGTGATTTGCTCCTACATATCGCACAAATGCAATAGGGCTCGTCAGCCGCATGTGCATTATATCTCTCCTTCCGGCAGTATCCACAATAATATTTGAAACACTATGTTTTTCAAATAATCTAAAAACTTTATCCGCAGTTTCTTTATTATTAAACCATTCGGCATTGCGCAATTCTATTGCCAATGGAATTCCTTTTGGAAATTCCACAATAAATTGTTCCAGCCT
>CAIQBY010000391.1 GCA_903870175.1 uncultured Bacteroidota bacterium | reverse complement strand
TAACCAATCCGCATCATCAGCGTTCCAATCCCCTATAAAAAAATAAAAAAAATCCCGCCCTCTTTCAAGAGCAGGATTTCATTTTCAAATCTTCAAATTGCCTCCCTACAAACTTGCAATCACCACATCAAAATGAACCGTTTTTCCTCTTTTAATTACAATATGCGCTGTATAAATCACAGCACCGTTATACACACCTGTCAAAATATCCTTCCCTGCCTTCACTTCATCTATTTCAGCGTTTCCTTCAAAATCAGTAGTGCCGCTTTTCTTGGGATTAGTTAAAGTAAACACTGCATTTTCAACAGCCTTACCAGTACTTTTTGCAGTAGCAGTAATGCTTACAATAGTATGATGTACATTAATAGTAGGTATCACCATACTCGCCATTAGTTTAGTGAAAAATACATTATTACTCGTTTCATAATCCCTTGCTAATAATCTCAAATGCTCCACATTCACCATCACAGGCTTAAAACTCGCTTTAAATTTTTTAGTCAGTTCAACCGAGGTTTCATGCACCGTATCACTGCTGCCTGCTGTACTCTTGAAATTATCAATACTCTTTTGCAAACCGTTAAGCATCCCAATATCAATAGTATTTGGTGTCAAATCCCCAATATTAGTATTCATCAAGTCATGTCCTTCCTGCGCCAGTTTTGCACAGTTACTGTCCGATTCCTGTTTATAATCTGTCGGCTCTATATGCAATTGCTGCGCAATGCTCAATTTACCAAGATTAATAAACTTTACATAAGCTTTCCCCGAAAGGTTACTTGCCAATGCCGCCAATGTAATTTTAGCTTTCAGTTTCTCAGCACTGAATCCACTGTTATCCACATGTGCTGCCGTAGCCGCATCCGTGTTTGTCTTAGCATTATCACCAAACGATCCTGCCTCATCAATAAAATCCTGATTCCCTGCATACGCACCGTTATCTGCTGCTAATTCCACTCCTAATGCAGTAAACATTTTAGTTACCGCCTGTTCTTTATTTGTCATTTCTTATTTTATTTAATGATATTATTAATACTGTTTTTCAAATCGGGTGTAATGTCAACAAACTTATCCAGCTTCTGCCCTAATTAATAAAGTATTCTGTTATCAATATTCATTATGAATAACAAATCATTCCTGCTGACTTTCAAATTATGCTTGCTGATAGTCAAATTATCTCTCATAACAATCAAATTATACCTCTCCTCACCCTCCACATTTTTGCTGACATTCAAATTATGCTTGCTGACATTCAAATTATGCCTCATGACATTCAAATTATGCTTGCTGAAAATCAAATTATGTCTGCTGACTTTCAAATTATGCCTCATGACAATCAAATTATACCTCTCCTCACCCTACCCATTCTTGCTGACTTTCAAATTATGACTGCTGACATCCAAATTATGCCTCACGACACCTCTATTTCCTTGTCAAAATCTCATTTTTTGGTTAAAACATCACTTTTTATCTATTTTCATCAGTATTTACTTCATACTATATTATATGTTTGGTTCTATAAGGTTCTATTAAATAAAAAAAAACAGACTCTTTATTATAAAGAGTCTGTTTTAATCAAAAATCAGCTAATCACCTTAAATCCTCAAATTTTCAAACCCTCAAATTCTTTTCTTATAAGTTGCCACATGCCGTTCTTTTTTCGTTTCATAAATATCAGCAATAGTTACCATTATTCCTGTTTCCTCCACATCGCCAAAATGAGTATTAGGCGCAGTGCCAAACATTTTCATGGTCGAAGAAAGGTTCATATACGCATTTACCAAAGGAGGAACATTCTCGCCCAAAGCCCGCACATTTTGGCTCAATATCCTGTGTCCGTCCTTATAACTCAATCCTTCAATTGCATTTAAAAATATCGAAACATCAGTTTTTATCGGCACCGGCGTTTTCGGAAAAACCAGCATATCCTCATCCGGAAAATAATATTGCATAAAAGAAATAATCATATCCCTTGCCTCCAGATTAAAATGCGTGTACATCGTCACCTTCCCATAAAAGTATTTTATGTCAGGATTATCCACCAATATAGCACCCAGTCCATCCCAAAGATTATCCAGCGAAAATAAGCCTTTCCGGTTATCAATAGCCGGCTGAAATTTCGGCTGAACAAACGAACGCCCCAATTCTATTGTATAAGGCACATATTCCTTCATAAATTTTTCCGAGAAATTAAAATATTCCGTAGTCGCAAGCTGCACCACACCATCACTTCCAATAGGCGCATCGCCGCATTTTATAAATCGGTAACCTCCCACTATTTCCTTCTCAGCCGGGCTCCATACTATCAATTGTTTATAAGGCGCATTCTCCGCAGTATCATATTCATCAATGTCAATGTCTTTGCCCGTTCCGCCACCCGAAGCACGAAAAGTAACCTCACGCAATCTGCCAATTTCACGCATCACATTTGGCGAATCGTGCTGAGTAATAATGTAAATCTCATTCTCACCATTATTTGTATCCCTCACAAATCTTTCTTTCGAAAGCTCTGTTTCCAATACATTTTTATCTACCGGCTCAATAATTGTCTGCATTTATTTCTAATTTAAATTCCTTATTCATTAATCCTGTCACCCTGAGCGTAGTCGGAGGCCTAATTCTTAATTCTGTCACCCTGAGCATGTCGTAGGGCCAATTGATAAACCTGTTTTCTTACTTTTTTCGCCCAATATTCAGTGGGTTTATCTTTTGTAAAAGTCTCCCAAGGTATCGGCTCACCAAAAGTAAAAGTAAGTGTTTTTCCTTTCTGTTTATACATTTCATCCACCAAAAAGAACATTTCTATATTAGCCTTTATGCCAATCTTTTTTCGCCAATACGCAAAATTGTAAAAGAAATCCGAATTTCTGCCATCAATAAATACAGGAACAATATTTTTTTTATTTTGAACAGCCTTAGCAATAAAACTTTTTTTCCATTCTAAATCCTCAATCACTCTTCCTTTCTGCCGCCTCGAAACAAGTCCTGCCGGAAAAATCATTATGCAATTATCAGAAGCATATACTTCTTCAAATTTTTTAGTGTAATCCGAAGAGTTTTTTCCATGCTTATTTACTGGCACAAAAAAAGGAGCAAAGTTTTTAAGCTGCAGTAAAATATCGTTCACGAAAAATCGCATATCCTGCCTGTACTTCCCAACGGCTGCCATAAATGCAATTCCATCCAATCCGCCAAGCGGATGATTGGCAGCCAATATAATTCCGCCATTCTTAGGTATATTTTCGCCACCTACTATTTTTATTTTCACCCCGAATTCTTCAACAGCTGCATCCACAAAATCCATAGCAAACCGCTTACTATTTCTACTGCTTGCATCATTCAGCTCATCCTGATGCACCGTTTTTTTGATATAATTCAGTAAAAATGAGGGTAAGATTTTAAGAAGCCTTGGGTTTTTGCTCGCTATTGCTTTTTCAACATCAATAAGCTTTCCAGATGGAGTAGAGGATAACGAATCGGAAACTTGGTCAGTCATAAATTAGTACAGGAAAACAGCCTTTATTAATAGTTCACAAATCTAATTTATTTTTCCATCAAACTACTTAATACTTTGTACTTAATACACAATACTCCTTATTCAGGTTCCTTAATGAATGAATATTTGGCTTTCTGATATTTTTCTTTTTTAACCCATTCCGTTAAATTGTATGTAGTTTCAAAAGGACCATCAATGGCAGCCAAATTTACCATCCAGGCAGGCACATTTCCTCCAGGATTTACTAATAATTGATATTCGCATTTTACCAACCCGTTTTTTAAAGGAGTAAGCGTCCATAAAGCATCAAATTCAGTAATTCTAACGTGGCCCTGCACTGGCGGAATAAACTCCGGCATATTAGTAGTATATTGTTTTACCACTTTTGTTTTAGGGTCCTGCACCACTTTCACATCTACCACAAAATCCCTGTCATCCACAGGCCAAGGAGCCACCACGGTTTGATAGTAAATAGATTCGGCTTCATTTATTCTCTTTAATTCCTTCGAATATCCGCAGCGATAAACCCATTGAGTATATGTTTCTCGGTCATTTAGCAACATTATTATACTGGCAAGTGATGTTTTCACCTCAGTTTCCGCTCTCAGTTCCTTTATTACAGAGCTACTTACTTCTCTACTATAAACGGCAACACCTTTAGAGAACTTCTTTAATTTCCATTCGTCATCCACTGTTATAAAGGAAGTAAACCCAATACAGCACAGTGAAATAAAGAAGAAAATCAATCGTTTATTTAATACCATAAGTTAAATAATACCATAATTTATGCAGAAATTATACGTTGTTTTAAAAATTATTTTCATACCCATGCAACCTTTTGATATAAAGTTACATCTACCTTATAACCATAGATTAAATAAAAACCATCCACCCAGAGGTTTCACGCCCCATAATAGCTGAAAAGTTATGTTGGGGCGTTTTTCTTGGGTAAAATTAAGAAGAAAATAGGGATTTTTCACTCAAATAACGATTAATAAAGTAAAAAAAAGAAGCCTTTCAATTTTGAAAGGCTTCTTTTTTAGTGTGGGAGCTACTGGGTTCGAACCAGTGACCCTCCCGACTGTCAGTCGGGATGCTTTGAACCTTTCAAATTCATTTTGCAATTAATTTTTCTATCAACTTCTTACTTTTCCAACCTTTTATTTGCTTTTCTCTATTTATTGCTTCTTTATTTGTTTCAAAAATTTCCGAATATTTCATTTCCCAATCTCCTATCCCACCTGTAAATCCTTTGTGATTACTATTATGCTTTCTGATACGTTCGGTAATAGTATCATGTGTGTAACCAACATAATATTTGTTTTTTGTTTCCGAATAAAGAATATAGACTTTAAACATAATAAAAAAGCCCCACAATTTTGTGAGGCTTTTGTGGGAGTTACTGGGTTCGAACCAGTGACCCCCTGCTTGTAAGGCAGGTGCTCTGAACCAGCTGAGCTAAACTCCCGAAATTATAAAATCAATATTTAATGAACCAATGTCTTCTCCCGATTTAAATCGGGATGCTCTGAACCAGCTGAGCTAAGCTCCCATTTTTTCCTGTTTGCTTTTTCAAACGGGGTGCAAATATAGATACTTTTTGCAAAGTGAGAAATTTATTTTTTCTTTTTTCTCTCTTTTTTCTCATTTACATTGCTAATATTGCTGTTTCAATGAAAAGAATTTTTCTTTTTTTCTTATTATTATTTTGGTTTGGTTCTTTTTGGGGTCAAAATCTCAACTATTTCTCTAAGTCAGATAGTTTAGTTAATCAAATATTGAAATTGCAATCCACTGGAAACACTTTTTATAATAAGGGTATTTTTCCTTCCCAAAGGGGGAAAGTTAAGAAGAAAGAGGATGATAATATTTTTTTCTCTTCAATAATAGCTTTTACTCTACAGAAACTTAAAAATGATTTAGGCCTGCAAAGCGGACTTATTGCAGATAGTATTTGCATAGGCGTAATCAGTAATTATGTTAATTACAAAAACAAAACAGGGATTAATACATATAATTTTTGGCAAACAAATCCACCAAAGTTTTTTCCTTATTCTAAACTGTTGTCACGAAATAATTTTTTTAATACGCCTGATGATGCCGACGATTGTTCTATAATTTATTTAACCGATACTTCACTTCATTCAAATAGATTGTGGCTGAAGGATAAGTTAGCCAAACACTCTAATGCAGCTACATTGAAAATAAAAAGCACTTATAAATCTTATAGAAACTATAAAGCATATTCTACATGGTTTGGAAAAAATATGCCGGTTGAATTTGATATATGTGTTGAAAATAATATCCTTTATTTTGTTTATGAAAATAAGTTGCCATTAAATGAAAACGATTCTGCAACTGTGGCTCTGATTAAATCAATGATTTTATCAGGGAAATATATTAAGGATGCGGCTTTCGTTTCGGCTTCTTATAAAAAGCCTTCAATCATATTATATCATTTGGCTCGTTTGCTGGGAAAATTTAATATTCCTGAACTGAATGATTGCAGAGAGATAATTAAAAAAGATATTGAAAGGGAACTTCAAAATGAACCCGATTTTATGGAGAAAGTTATTTTATCAACTTCATTAATAAGGATGGGAGGCAAGCCAAAACCATTAGTTTATCCTGCTGCATTGGAAAAAGAGATGGAACATTTTGTTTTTTTTAATGCCGATATTTTTTCGCCGTATGCGCGACCTTCTTTAAAATTTATTTCTAAAAGCAAAGTGTTTGCAATTCCATTTTATTGCAAAGCGTGGTGCCTCACTTTATTATTAGAATATGAAGTGGAACGGAATAAACCTTAAAAATTATAATAACCTCTGAATCCGCAGGCGTGTTGTATCTTGTAAGATGGGGTAGGTCCAAGATTTACTTTATCATAAGTTGGGCTATATAATAACTGTACAGTCCATTTGGGGCTCATAGTAATATTTAATCCGCCACTTGCAAATGCACCAAAACCAATGCCTATATGTTTTGGAAAATATATCTGATAAGGATAAACTCCGGAACCGGGAGGAATGTATCCGGTAGTTAAATCGATGGTTAAATTATTTATCTGAATAAAGTTTTTGTCAAATTTTGCGAGTGTTGCATTTAATCCGCCTTCGAGGAAAAGGTTAACTCGTTTGTGGTTTCCAATAATTCTATTATAACCAAATTGAAACATCATTCGCTGCTCCTGACCAACAATGGAAAAAGTATTAATGCTGGGAGTGAGTTGGTTTTGACTTGGGTTTACATCTGTTGTTATCGTAAAATTTCCATTTAATTTTAATTTTGACGCATTCAAATTTAAAATGATTGCACTCTTTTTATCTACACTATAACGCATATTTAAACCGACTAGAAAATTAATCGTGTAGTGCATATTTTGTGGCATATCGCTTTCCGTAAAATGCCAGGTGTTACCACCAGAGTTGGAAGGATCTACTCCTAATGCCTGTGCTATTTGGTCGGGTTGACCATATCCACCACCATATTCGTTAATAATTTTATTATAGATTAGACTATTGGAAAATTCATTCTCGTTGCCATAAGCATCCAGACCGTGACCATCATAAAGCCAGGCTGTTGATTTATTTGCCCAATATGGCCCGACAAATAATCCAAAATGGAAACCTTTTTTTTCCATTGATTTAGATTCGGTGTCATCGTCACCGTTGTTATCATCCTGTGCAATAAGATTGAAACCACTTAAAATAATCAGAAGTGCAGCAAGGGTTCTATTAATGTTTAATAATTTCATACGTCAAAATTAGTATAATAAATTCTAATATCTAACATCTATATTCTAAATATATTGTTAATCCACACTATTAATCTGCCAAACCATTATTGCCCTGTCGTCGCCGGTAGAAATTAAATAATTATTGAAGGTACTCCAGATTAACTTATTTACTGAGTTTACGTGCCCTTCGTGATTTTCTTTGCTGATGCGAATTAATAAATCAAATGTTTCGGCATTCCATATTTTTATGGTTTTATCGCGGCTTGCCGTGGCAAATAATTTATGGTCGGGAGAAAAAACAATATGGTAAATGGCAAAATTATGTGCAGGTATCGATTTTATTAATTTATAAGTATAAGCATCCCATATATTCAAATGGGCATCTCTGCCGCCTGATAACAAAAGGTTTCCGAGCGGATAATATTTAACTATATTGGCAGAAAGCTGATGAGCAATGAAACTGTTTTTTTCTTCCAGAGAAAATAAATCATAAATGCGAATGTTGCAATCGCCTGAAGCGACAGCTATTTCGGAAGTAAAATAATTTATATCAATGCTTCTTACTTTTTCATTGCAAAGCTTTTTAATTTTAATTACCGATAAATCTTCGAGCGAACAAATAGCGAAAGTTCCGTCGCCAGCGGCTGTATAAAAACAATTGGTAAGCAGCGAATATTTAATATCGAAAACAGGTGAAGTATGATGCTGAAGAAGTTTTATTTCTTCTTTAGTTGCTAAATCAACAATATGAATACTGCCTGCGGAGGTGCCGACAAGCAATAAGTTTTTTTCGGGAATATGAGCAATCGCATAAATAATGGCAGGGAATTTAGCAGCAAAGTTTTCGGATTGCATTGTTTCCAAATCCCAGAGTGCAACAAATTTATCGCTGCTGCCGGAGAAAAATGTATGGTCGGAAATACCTTTTTCCAAAGTATAAACCGAACCTGCATGACCAGTTAATGTATTTATTTTTTTAACTTCTATCTTCATTTTTGAGGAGGCAAAAGTACCCTTTTTCCATTCCTTTTCTCATGAAAAATAAAAGAAAACGTATTTATAATGTTACCAAATGTATGTTTTGTTTTACTCGCCGCATGTTGAATCTTACTCAACGTATGTTTTCTTTTACTCTACGGGTGTAGAATAGTATTCTACGCCCGTAGGATTCTATTCTACACCCGTAGAGTTGAAATTACAATGTGAAAAGTAATACAATATCAATACTTTAGCTTTTATAAGATGATTTTGATGTTTTTTCTCTCAATTTAGAAGAAATATCAGGTCAATTTCTAAAAAGGCAAACTTATTCAGCCATAATGTCAGTTATTTCCTATTGGCATATCATTTGAAAAGAACGCATCGCAATTAACAATTAACATTAATCATTAAACAATAATCTATGTCAACAGGTAAAATAAATGTTCAGACGGAAAACATTTTTCCAATCATCAAAAAATTTCTTTACAGCGACCACGAAATATTTCTTCGCGAATTGGTTTCGAATGCTGTAGATGCTTCTCAAAAGTTAAAAACATTGGTTTCAATTGGTGAGTCAAACGCTAATCTGGATAAATTGCAGGTAGAAGTTGCAATTGATAAAAAAGCCAAAACCCTTACCATTAAAGATAATGGAATTGGTATGACAGGTGAGGAGATTGAGAAATACATCACTCAAATTGCTTTTAGCGGTGCTGAAGAATTTGTGAATAAATACAAGGATAAAGCGGCTGAAGCCAATGCAATTATCGGGCATTTCGGATTAGGTTTTTATTCTGCTTTTATGGTGGCGAAGAAAGTTGAAATCTTTTCTTTGTCGCATAAAGAAGGAGCAGTTGCTGTGCGTTGGGAATGTGACGGCAGTCCAGATTATAAACTGGAAGAAACTACAAAAGCAGGAAGAGGAACGGATATAGTATTGCATATTGCTGATGATTCGGAAGAGTTTCTGGAAGAATATCGCATCTCTGAATTGCTGAAAAAGTATTGTAAGTTTTTACCTGTTCAGATAAAATTCGGAACTAAAAAAGAAACACAAAAAGTTGGTAAGGAAGGAAAAGAAAAGGATAAGGAAGTAGAAGTTGATAATATAATCAACAACCCAACTCCTGCTTGGACAAAGAAACCTGCGGATTTGACAGATGAAGATTATAAAAACTTCTATCGCGAATTATATCCGATGAATTTTGAAGATCCATTGTTTCATATTCATTTAAATGTTGATTATCCGTTCAACTTAACCGGTATTTTATATTTCCCGAAATTGAAACGTTCGTTTGAAATTCAAAAGGATAAAATTCAGTTGTATTGCAATCAGGTTTTTGTTACTGATTCAGTAGAAAATATTGTTCCTGACTTTTTAGGATTATTGCAGGGAGTGATTGATTCGCCGGATATTCCGCTTAATGTGAGTCGCAGTTATCTGCAAAGCGATAGTAATGTGAAAAAGATTTCGGCACACATTACTAAAAAAGTAGCTGATAAACTGGAGGAGATTTTCAAGAATGATAGAAAAGATTTTGAAGCGAAATGGGAAGATATCAAGATATTTGTTCAGTATGGAATGCTTTCCGAAGAAAAATTTTATGACAAAGCACAAAAGTTTGCATTGCTGAAAAGCACGGATGGCAATTATTCTACACTTGAAGAATACGCCGAGAAAGTAAAACCTATCCAGACAGATAAAGACAAAAAGGTAATATACTTGTACACTACAAATGTGGATGAGCAGCATAGCTTTATTGAAACTGCAAAGGAGCGCGGCTATGATGTATTAGTGACGGATTCGCCTATTGATGCGCATTATATCAATCATTTGGAACAAAAATTAGAAAACACTTCTTTTGTTCGTGTAGATGCGGATACCATTGATAAAATAATTAAGAAAGACGAAGCACAGCCTTCAAAACTTTCTGATAAAGAACAGGAAACATTGAAACCTATTATAGAATCAATAGTTCCAAAAGAAAAGTTTAGTGTTGTATTTGAAAGTCTTAGCGAGAAAGATGCACCGATGATTATTACAAAGCCTGAGTTTATGCGCCGAATGAAAGATATGAGCGCAATGGGCGGCGGAGGAATGTCATTCTATGGTTCGTTGCCTGATATGCATAATCTGGTTGTAAATAGCAATCATCCATTGATTTCAAAAATATTAAATGAAAAAGATGCAGACAAACAAAAACAACTGGCCAAGCAAACTGCTGATTTGGCAATGCTTTCGCAAGGTTTATTAAAAGGTGAAGAACTTACTAAATTTATAAAACGCAGTGTTGAATTAATAGATTAATAAATAGTAGTACCTTTACAGTTGACTATAGAACAATTTAATAATAAAACAATTTAACAATTTATAAAAATGAAACAGGGAACAATAATATTGCTGGTAATAGTAGGTATCTTCTTACTTATCGGAGTTAATGGTTGTAATTCGTACAACTCAATGGTGACAATGGATGAAGGTGTTACCGCACAATGGAAACAAGTAGAAGTTGCGTATCAGGCACGTATGGATAAAACCAAAAACCTGTTTGAAATTGTACAGTCTTCAGCGGATTTTGAAAAAGGAACTTTGAAAGAAGTAATGGAAGCACGAAGTAAAGCAACAAGCATTACTATTGATCCAAGTCATATAACTCCTGAAAAGTTGGCTGAATTTGAAAAAGCGCAAAGTGCTTTTGGTTCATCATTAGGAAGATTAATGGCTGTAGCAGAACAGTATCCTCAATTGCAAAGTGTTCAGGCTTTTCGCGATTTTCAGGCACAATACGAAGGAATGGAAAACCGAATAGCTACTGAACGCAGAAGGTTTAACGAAACTGCACAGGAATTCAATACATATATAAGAAGATTCCCCAAAAATATTTGGGCAGGGATGTTCCACTTTGAAAAACGTGTCTACTTTGAATCACAGGAAGGAGCCGACAAAGCACCGGATATTAAAAGTATGAGAGAAGGAAAATAAGTACAAAGTATAAAGTACAAAGTATTATGAACGTTCATAATACTTTGTACTTTATACATAATACTAATAAAGATGAGCGCAAAAAAATTCTTTACAAAAGAACAGCAGGATGCAATTGTAAAAGCAATTGAACGTGCCGAACATGCAACTTCAGGTGAGGTTCGTGTTCACATTGATGATGAATGTAAAGAAGATGTGCTTGATTCAGCGGCAAAAGTTTTTCATAAACTAAAAATGAATAAAACAGATTTGCGAAATGGTGTTTTGTTTTATTTGGCTGTCACAGATAAGAAGTTTGCTATCCTTGGCGATAAAGGTATTAATGAAAAAGTGCCTTCAGACTTTTGGGATAATATTAAAGAAACGATGCTGTCATTTTTTAAGCAGGGTCAATTTACAGAAGGTCTTTGCAAAGGAATAGAAATGGCAGGTGAAAAATTAAAAACAAATTTTCCTTATCAATTGGATGACAAAAATGAATTGTCGGATGAAATAAGTTTTGGGAAATAATTATAAATAGAAATGCTGAAAAAATATTTCCCTTTACTTCTTCTACTGATTTTCACTTCAAGTTTATCGGCAATAACAGATAGTATTCCTGAACGCCCAAACCCTCCTCGTTTGGTAAATAATCTTTCCAAACAAATGCCTGATTTTCTTTCTTCATCTGAAGAAGCGCAATTAGAAAGGAAACTGGAGGATTTCGCAAATCAGACATCCAATCAAATTGTTATAGTTATTGTTGATGATGTCGCAGGAATGGAGCCATGGGACTATGCTACCCAGCTTGGTCATAAATGGCAGGTTGGGCAGAAGAAATTTGACAACGGTGTTGTAATACTTATTAAACCAACAGGAGGAGCAGGAAACAGAAAATATCACATTGCAATTGGTTATGGTTTGGAAGGTGCAATACCGGATTTAACTTGCAGACAAATCGAGGAAAATAAATTGCTTCCTGATTTCAAAGCAGGAAATTATTTTGCTGCACTTGATAAGACTACAGATGTATTAATGTCGTTGGCAAAAGGAGAATATAACTCAGATGCTTATGGAAAGAAACATTCAGGCAAAGGTTTTCCAAAAGGAATTATTATCCCATTAATATTCCTGATTATTTTTATTATCATTCGCTCTTCAAGCGGTGGCGGTGGCAGAGGCGGAATGAGTATGGGTACGGGATTTTTCCTTGGTTCAATGATGGGCGGAGGAAGAGGATTTGGTGGTGGCGGAGGTGGAGATTCTGGTGGCTTCGGCGGTTTTGGTGGCGGCGGCTTTGGCGGCGGCGGTTCCGGCGGCAGCTGGTAATTATTTTGTCATTATTTTGACAACCATTTTTCAACTTCACTTTGATCTAAATCCATATAATTGACATCGTGCTCGACGATGCTATTATTCACTAAATAAATAGTAGGCATTACAGTCCCTGCCAAATAAACAAAGTTCCTTCCATTAAGAATACAGTGCGGAATGTTTTCAGTTTTCGTATCATCATAAAATGGCTGTAGCTTCTCATCTTTCCCGTTCAATACAAAGTAAAAAGAAATATTAGGATTCCGTTCGTGCATTATTCTCATCTTCTTTGCTGCTATTCTGCAATGAGGGCACGTCAAACTCATAAAAGCAATAATATGTTTTCCGTTGGACAAAGTTTTTGGTGGAATATTTAATTTTGCATTACTATAAAGTGAATCCAATTCTATTTTATAATTGTCTTCCGGTTTATTGAGATAAGCTTCAGAATAATTTAATTCTACAGGATTTAAAATAAAGGGCATTGCAATAGCAGCAGCATAAGGAATTACATTCAGATAATTATATTTTTTCGGTAATTCCCAGCCTTCATGATTTCGATAAAGAGTAAAAAATATGGCGAGCATGATAATATTTTTTATTAATGCTTCAAGAGGTGTCATTTGAAAATAAGTTCCGAAGCAACCGCAATTCCCTTTGTTGCCAACAATAAAGATTAAAAGAATTAAATAAATTGAAAAGAAAACTAAAATTCCAATTGCCAGTTTATATGTAATTTTTCTAAGATTTAGATTGAGAATTAATAAAATTCCAATCAAGAATTCTGCGGCAATCATTAGGCGGGCAATAAAAGGAGCAATTTGCCAGTTAATAAAACCTAAATCAACAAATGTATATTCAAATGGTTCAATTGGGTATAATTTAGTATAACCTGAGAAAATAAAAACTATTCCCATTGCAACAGTTGCATTAAAACAATGGAAAGAATAAGAGGGAAGAACAGTTTTATTAACCATAATAAATAAAAGGTAAAAAAAAAGCGTTCCGCAGAATGCGAAACGCTTTTCTAATTAATTCTGCAGTATTACTTTAGTGTACAAGTAGTAGTTACTGTGATTCCGTTATACGTTTGTTTACTGCTCAAACAAGCAGCTTCAGCCTGACTTTTCTTAGCTTTTGTGTAAGTAACCACATTAGCAGTTGAACCCGGTGTGTCAGTTTGGCAAGTACAAGTACGGTCTTTTTTGCAAGAAGCAAAAGAGAATGCAGAAATAACTGCAACAAATAATAATCCTTTTTTCATTTTTTTATGTTTTTGTTTGTTAATAATGACGCAAAGATATAAAAATTATGATACCTAAAAATACAACTAATGTAAGCTTTTTTTTCGAGGGTTATTCGAAATTTAGCTTTCTATAGTTTTTCGTTTAACTCAATTAAAACTTTTCTAATCTTTTTTAATCTGATTTCTATTTCTGAAGTTTGTTTTTTTTCTGATTTAATTTCATGCTTTACAGAACTTCTGTTTTCCTTCATATATTTTTTAGCTCCATCTAAAGTTAGCCCCTGCTCCTTTACCAGGTTATATATTATTTTTAAACACTCAATATCTTCAGGGGTAAAAAGGCGGTTTCCTTTCTTATTTTTCTTCGGTTTAAGAATATCAAACTCGTTTTCCCAAAAGCGAATTAATGAAACGTTCACATCAAACATTGCAGCTACTTCGCTTATTGCATAATATAGTTTAACAGTTTCAGTTTCTTTATATGGCATACTTTTTATTATTATCGGAGTTTAAAGGTAGTCAAATCCGGCAAATAATTCTTTTTTCTTTTTAATTCGTAATTATAAATAACATTTCCTAAATCATTTAAAAACGGAAACCCAATCGTTTTGTATTCATAAATATTGTCATTTAATATCTCGTCCTCGTTTACATAAATAACTGCCGAAAGCATAAATTCAATCTTCCTCTCATAATTAATTATATAAGCACAATCAGCCAGGTTACCATAAGATTGCCCAACAATATTAAAAATCCGAACAGAATCTGTTTCTATTTTCTTATGAAAGCTTCCATACATAAAATACTTCTTATAACTATCTTCAAAATCTTTCATATTATACCTTGGGTAGTCCGATTCTCTCGGGTACATTGACAAATATTTATACAAAAAAGTATAATCATCGTTTGTCAGGTTAAAACGCTTTTCCTTTGCAACTGAATTAGGAAACATTATTGACTTTAGAATATCAGTAATGTCCTCCAGACACATATAGTTCATATTCGTGCAATCTTTCGGCTGGCGATAAAATTTTCCATTGAAATCATAATAACCAATCCCCATCTTTACAGTTCCAAGAGGATTTTTTATTTCGTTCGAACATGTTGCCAGTGGCTGATTGTAAATTACTTTTCCCTGAGTGTCACAAAAGGTAATTTTGTTGGTACACTTATTTTGCTCGTGATTACAATTAATATCAAAGCGGTGAATAATATTAATATTAGGGTATCCTTTTTTTGCGAGTTGATCCTTAATATATTGCTGACCTAGTAATTCATAAATCCTGCTGTATGCCTCATTATCACTAACCAACAGCATTCGTTTTATATAATTTGCAACGCTGGGAATACTATTTTTAGCTGTAGAATCCCGTGTGACTTTGTGCTGACAGATGTATGAACTATCAGTTTGCATACAGGAGTTTTTATCCAGAGAATTAATTTTCAGATCATTTATCTTTTCAAGAGCTAATGCTGAACAAGTTAATTTTACAAGGCTTGCAGGATAAAAATATTTCCTGGGATCTAAATGATAAGTGTATTGTTTAAAAGAAGGCACATTGTTTTTATCACGATTTATCTGCGTGTATATGATTTGAACATTATACTTTTTCGAATTTAAAAGAATGTTTTTAAACTCTTTTGGATATTTGCTTAAAAGAGTTTCAATAAAATTATCATCAGAATTTGCAGTAACAGTTTTTGTCTTTTCCTGACTGAAGGAAACTGTTTCGAAGAAAAAAAAACTACTTACTAAAAGTAATATAAATACTATATAATAAGTAGTTTTCAAAGTTCAGGTATTAAAAAGCTATTACTTTTTCTTGAAGTACATTAAGTTGGATTCGCCTTCTTTGTATTTATAACCAATTCCAAACTTAAGTGGTTTAACACCTGTTTTGGCTTTAAAGGCTTCATCTAAATCTGTTTGAAACACACCGGTAAATAAAGAAATTGAACCTGTATAAGCACCGTAAAGTGCAGGCGTCCAAACGTCCTGTTTGAAATATTTATAAGGTATTCCTGAATCATCCTGTAACACAAAAT
Source organism: uncultured Bacteroidota bacterium (assembly GCA_903870175.1). Classification (GTDB taxonomy): domain Bacteria; phylum Bacteroidota; class Bacteroidia; order 2-12-FULL-35-15; family 2-12-FULL-35-15; genus 2-12-FULL-35-15. The sequence continues at coordinate 18,892 of CAIQBY010000391.1, read as the reverse complement.
TGCTGTTATCCAGAATAAGATTTCTAACATCCGAGAAAACATCTTTATGCATTAAGTATGATGCAGATTTCACATAAGTAGTAGAACCTTCTCTGTTATTTACCATTTTTACGAAGTCAGGATTTTTATTTAAATGTGAATTCTCCAGATTAACCGAGAAATAATAAACCTTTTTCAAAATGTTATCAGCACCAACAAAATCAAACTCCACTCCTCTGTTTAAACTTCCTGAATTACGTTGTTCCTTAAATGATTTATAATCAAAAATATTTCCTTCTTTATCCACTCCAGCAGGTTTTACATCTATTATTGAATTTCCTGTACGTTCAATAAACAATGCTATTAAGTGGATAGTTCCATTCAGTTCCTTATTGTTAAAATCAATTGACATATTGTGAGTTTTGAAAAAACTGAAATTCAAAATAGCGTACAAAGAAGTATTTACTTTATGAAAATAAGAAGAAATAGAATCTTTTGACATCCCTTTATGAAAGCCAGGCAAAGTTCCTACAGGTTCTAAACCAACCATAATAAAATTTTCAGCTTTTGGAAAAAGAGTGAAAGCATTGAAAAAGTCAGCACCGGAAAATGGATAGAAAACAGTTTTTGTATTCGCGTCTTTAAGTTCTGTTGCTCTCCATTCTTTCATCTTTTGAATTTTTGAAGAATCAATTTTCAACCAGGTTTTATCAAAATTTGCTGCATATTCTTTCCAGCTGCTATTGTTTGTAAGGGAGGAATCAATGGCTTTTGAATTAGTAATCTTCATACCTGCAATGTATTTTGCCAAGTCGTTATAAACCGGATTTACAGGCAAAGTATTTTTCGCAACTGCAGGAACTGTATCTTTTACTTCCTTTTTTATGGTATCATTTTTAACTGTTGAAGCATCAGTTTGTTTTTCATTCCCATGCCCGCATGAAGTATTTGAAAGGATAAATAAACACCCAAAGAATAATGCAATAAATACATTTTTATTTTTCATAATCATTTTGTTTTTTCTTTTTTTAGTAATCGTTATTTTATTATTTAGTTAATTAATTGTACTCTGTTTATAGCTGTTTTACAGCCTTCAGCAAATTCTGATTTTTATCTCCCCAGTGATATCCCAGAGAAAATGGCAAATTTGTTTTTGCTGTGTCCTTTTGATAACGCTGTAATAAATCCGTTTGAAACACGCCTGCAAAATCTTTTGTTACCTTATAATATTTACCATATACTTTCACTTTCCATTTATCCTGAGAAAAATAAGAGTAAGGAATTCCAGTGTCATCCTGCAATACAGTCTTGCTTTTAGCAAGAATAATATCTCTTATAGTACTGAAATTTTTATAGTGCAACAGGTAAGAAGCAGATTTAAGATAAGTGGTACAGGTATCCATTTTATTCAGGAAGGCCTGCAAACCAGTGTTTTTATCAAGGTTCTTATTTTCCAGATTGGATTTAAAATAATAAACCGATTGAACTTCTTTACTTCCAATTCGTCTGAAATCAACCTTTACAAATGATTTCAACGAATCCGACTTTGTTTCTTCATAATTCCCATCTTCTTTAAGATGATAGTATTTAGTTTCCAGCACTTCATTCCCTGTACGTTCCAGAAAAATGCAGATAAGCGGCAAAGCTCCATTAACCTTAGCAGTTGATAAATCATTCAGCATTTTCTTAGTGATGAAATAACTTTTACTAAAAACATCCTGCAGCGAATGGTCAATCGAATTTAAATAATTGCTGGTTGCTGCACTATCCATTTCATTAAGGTTTGGCAACGACCCGCATTTCTCAAGAGCCATTAAATAGTAATTTTTTGCATCAGGGAAAAAAGTAATGGCATGTAAAATATCAGGGCCTGAAAAAGGATAGAAAATAGTTCCCTTTTTTGCCCTTTCCTCCTGCAATTCTTTTTTCGCCCATTCATCCATTACCACAATTCTTTTGGTAGTCACATTCGCCCATTCTTTTTCATTTATAGTAGAGAAGTTTTTCCAGCTTACATCTTTTTTGCAGATGGAAGAATATGCACTGCCCGAATCTGGTGTAAGTCCGGCAATAAACCTTGAAATATCATTTAATGTTCTGTCATATTTCTTCTCAACAATAATTTCTTTCTTCTTTACAGTATCTGTTATTATTGCTGCTTTAGCAGCCGGAGTTTTATTTCCTCCGCAGGAAGAAGCAATGATAAGTACACATACAAATAAAGTAAATCCTAAAAGCCTTTTCATTTTTTGCCAATAAAATAAACTACCAGACCTAATAAAACTGTTCCAATTCCTATCATCGATTCCATTGGTTTTTGAGTAAACCCAAAATAAAGAAGCCATGTATTAAATATCAGAAACAAAATGGGAGTCAGCGGATATAGTGGCGTTCGGAATGTTCCCAAAGTATTCATCTTTTTTATTCTGATAATAAATAAACCGAAAACAGTGAGGAAAGTAAAAAGCAATAAAGTAAATCCGATATAAGTAATCACCTGACTAAATGTGGCAGTAAAAATAAAGAATAACGAGATTGCCAACTGGAAAAAAGTAGCATTTAATGGTGTATTATTTTTTGTTGTTTTGCTCAGGAATGACAGGAACTTTAAATCGGTTCCCATTGCCTGACTCACTCTCGGGCCGGCCATCACCATCGAACTTACTGATGAAACAAGCAATATGGATATAATTATGGAAATGATTTTACCTCCGGTAGCGCCGAAAATATGATTGGCGGAAACAAATCCGATATCACTATTTCCTTTAAGTGCAAGCTCTGCGTATTCGTGAATTGGTGCAGTGTATAAAAATACATAGTTCAGCAATACATACAATACTGTAACTATTGCGGTGCCATAAAGCAAGGATTTTGGAAGATTCTTTTGCGGATTTTCAATTTCTCCTGCTATGTAAGATGCAGCATTCCAGCCCGAATACGAATACGAAACAAAAAACAATGCTATCGCAAATGCTGCTGTTGTAATATCTCCAAGAGTGCCTGAAGTTACTGCGAAACTGGCATCTCCCGTCTTGCCTGACCCTAATCCAAAACAAATAAATAATACAATAAGCAGTACTTTTATTGTTGTAAATACTGACTGCACTTTACTTCCCCAGTTCAATGTAAATGCATGAATGAATGATAAAATGACTACAACTATACTCGCTGTTATTTTTGGGTCGACAGCAAATACATTACTGAAATATTGTCCCAAAGCCAATGCAGCCGCAGCTACAGGAGCAGCAAATGCAACAGTGGACGACACAAAGCCGGACATAAATCCAACTGCGGGGTGATATATTTTCGACAGGTAATTATACTCTCCGCCCGACTTCGGAAATGTGGTGCCTATCTCTGCATAGCACAGTGCGCCAAGGAAAGAAACCACTCCGCCGATAATCCATAATAATAAAATGCTGCTGCCGTTTTTAATATCTATCACCTGATAGCCAAGACTGGTAAACACTCCCGTGCCTATCATATTAGCTATTACAATGGAAGTAGCTGTGTAAAAGCCAATCTTTTTAGTATTCATAAACAAATTCAGGTGAAAACATTAATCGAATGATTGCGAAGGTTGGGTAGAAAGTTTTATCAACTGCTGATAAGCCGCTGCCGACAGGTCGTTGAAGAAAAAGTTAATGGGGTTTACTTTCTCTCCGTTTTTAATAACTTCATAATGTACGTGAGGACCTGTCGAACGCCCTGTGCTGCCAACCCATCCAATCAATTCGCCGCGTTTTACGTGTTGTCCTATCTTCACTTTTATTCTGCTCATGTGGCCGTAAAGCGTCTGATATCCAAAGCCGTGATTTATTACCACATGATTGCCGTATCCCTGCATCACCGCGTCAGCCGTGGTTACTATGCCATCTCCGGTAGCATATATTTCGGTGCCTATGTTGGCAGTAAAATCAAGTCCGGGATGAAACTCACCTGTCTTATAAATAGGGTCGGTACGCCAGCCGTAACCCGACGGAATATGTTTTAAATCCTTATTCGCAATCGGCTGAATGGCAGGTATAGATGCCAATAGCTTCTCTTTATCCTTCACCAGTTTCACCACTTCGTCAAACGATTTCGACTGAATATAAAGCTGCTTGCTTATCCGGTCCAGCTTCTGAGTACTCTCAATCATCAGGTCCGAATTTTCGTATCCCTTCAATTCCTTATACCGCTCCACCCCGCCAAATCCGGCTTTCCGAATCGTTTCAGGAATAGCATCCGTCTCAAATATAGTTCTGTAAATATTATTATCCCGTTCCTGAATATCACTCAGCACGTCGCTCACCTCCCGCATCCTGCTGTTCAGCAATTCGTACTGAAGATTAAGTTCGGCAATCTCCCGCTGCAACTGCTTTTCCTTTGGCGAATCAAGATATTTATATGCAAGCCCGATAGTAACAGTAGCAAAAAACAAACCCGTAGCCAGATACGATACCACCTGCCAGATTCTCTTTCGCAGCGGCACAATATCCTTCTCAAACGACAGCGATTTTGTATTAAACTTATATTTTATCTTGCTCATTATTTCTTTTCGGGATTGCGAATTTACGCAAATAAACCAAATCACTCATTACCTTAACAAATATTGGGTCAAATCATAAATTATCAGCGTCATAATGTTTTAAGTTTAGAACATAAAAAAACTCCTTACGTTTTCTGTAAAGAGTTTTTTGTTTTATCGTTTTATTTTATAATCTATTTATAAACATCCTTTCTGTTTCCAATCTTTCTTATTTCCACAATTTTTATTTTGTCTTCAATAATATAGAGAATGCGAAAATATCCAACTTTTATTCTCCAAATAGTTTCTGATTGCCCTTTTAGTTTTTTGCAACCAACAGGGCGTGGTTCAAATGAAAGACTGTCTATCGCTTTACTTATTTCTATACTGTTTTTGGAAGGTAATTTTTCTATTTCTTTTAATGCCTGCTTTCTGATACGAATAGAAAAACTCATAGCTTTCCTTTTTTCTTCAATTGCTTTTTCGCATCTTCCCAACTTATCAATTCATCATCACTTCTGCTTTCAGCCACCAACGCATCAATCAGTTCGTGTATTTCTTCTTCGTTTTTTTTAATGGTTTTTAATTCTATTACAATTGCTTTTTTACGATTGCTTTTATCTTTTATATAAGTTATCCCTTTCATTGTTCTTTTATTTTCTTACAAAGATACTTCTTTTACTACTCTCTTATTTTTAATTAAATACTCTACATAAAGTTTTAAGTAGTTTATTTTGAGAAGTACTATTGCACCACTATTTTCTTATTGATAACATTTTTATTGGTTGGTGAGCCTGCCGAATCCACTGTTATCTGCACAAAATAAATTCCTTTGGCTATGCCGCTAACGTCAACAGTTTCGCTTTGCGTCATCCTGAGCTTGTCGAAGGACAGAATCTCATTGCAAATTATATCAACCACTTTTATACTTTGTATTTTGTTGGTGCTTTCTATGGTGAAAGAAGTGGTGGCTGGGTTGGGGTAGAGGGTGAGGGATTCGGGATTGGTGATTTCGGAGATGCTTGTCATTTCTGATAAAGGTCGTCTAAATATTCCACCACCATAGGTTGCCGCAAATAAATCTGTACCATTTATTGCTAATTGCTGAACGTGCATGTCTGTTAATCCCGAGTCAACTGTTATCCAATTGTTTCCATTGTTAGTAGATAAAAAAACTCCGGTACCACCGCCAGCAAATATACTTGTTCCACTTTTAGCGAAAGAAAAAATAGGTGAACCTATCGCTATCAAACCATTACTTGCCGCTGCCCAATTGTTACCATTATTAGAGGATGTAAACAAAAAACCCGTACTATTTCCTGCGAAAACAGTTGTCCCAAAAATACCTAATGACTGGATTCTTGAAGCTATTGTCAACCCTGCATTTACCGGTGCCCAGCTGCCTCCATCATTTGCAGATAAATACACACCTCCTGAAGTTCCCGCAAATGTGTTTACTCCGTCAGTGGCTAATGAAGCAATATTAATGCCAGTCAGTCCTGCAGCTGTCCAGGTACTTCCATTATTTGTGGATAAAAACACTCCTTTATATGTGCCTGCAAATATTTTATTTCCGCTTATTGCTAATGATATTACAGTATCATTAGTCAATCCTGTATTTATTGGTAGCCAGTTGCTTCCATTATTTGTTGATAAAGACATACCAATTGTGCTTGCAAAAATATTTGTTCCTTCTGTACCTAATAATAAAACATTGGTGTTGGTTAAGCCTGTATTGGTTGCTGTCCAACTATTTCCATTATCAGTTGATAGAAATATTCCAAAGTTTGTTCCTGCAAAAAGATTTGTCCCAACGTTTATTATTGAAGTTACATAATTTGCTGTCAGACCATTATTCACTTGAGTCCATTGTGATTTGCAAATTACTGAAGCAAAAATAATCGCTATTGTTAATCGAATTTTTTTCATTGTTATTATATTAAAGATGAAATTCCAAACAAATGTATGGAATAATAAGAAGCCGAACCATTAATATTTAAAGATAGTTTAGTAATTATATACAATTGCAAATAGTATAAAACGTATTCCTGATTTGGTTGTTTCCAATAATCCAACCCTCCGAAACATCAATAAACAGCCGAATAAAAACCTTTCATTTATTAATGATTACTTTTCAGAGAATAATTTAATACATATTATAATGAATGAAAAATTGAAAAGAGATAAAAATGGTTGTACGGATAATATGGCGACAATGCTGAAAGAAGTACCGTTGGGATGGAGTAAAAAGAAGATTTCTGAAAAAACAGGTATCAACATTCATTCGGTAGAGGCGGCTATCAAAGCGTTGTATAATTTATTTCATGTTAATTCGTTTGCCCAGTTGACGAGGATAGCTTTAAAATTGTTTTATTATGTGGAAACCGTTAATTGGTAGGCGTTTTGAAACCTACCTGATTAGGGATACCAATGCGTAATAACCACAATACCTTTGTGTCATTAAATTTCGGTATTATGTATTACCGGCTGTTTTATAAAAATGAATTCACCGGAAATAACAAATAGATTAACTGCTGCAAAAATGGTTTTTGGTATAAGTAAAGAAGCTGTACATGTAAGAAAAGTCATTCTACACATAAGAAAAATGATGCTACACGTAATAAAAATGACTGTACACGTTGCAAAAGTGATTCTACACGTAATAAAAATAGCTGTACACGTTGCAAAAGTCAATCTACACATAAGAAAAATGATGCTACACGTAAGAAAAATGACTGTACACGCAGGAAAAATGGCTGTACATGTAACAAAAGTCATTCTACACGCAGGAAAAATGACTGTACACGTAACAAAAGTCATCCTACACGGTGCAAAAATGGTTTTTCATGAAGAAAAATCATTTTTCATCCAGTTAAATATTCTGGAAAGAATAGCTAAAAGTCAATGAAATCAATTAAATGCTCATTATATGGAGAAAAAAGTAGTAGTAGGATTAAATTAATAACAATGATTAATAATAATTAAAATGAAAAAAAAGCAAAAAATTTTAAGAGCGAAAAAGAATGCAAATTCAACAACCAACAAAGACCATTTTGTAACCGTAGGCAACAATATGGCTGGCGATGGTAATCCGGCAGTGGCAACATCAGGAGCCGATGTGCAGGCAAAAACCACCATTTTATCCAAAGCCATTACTACTAAAACGGATGCGGATAATAACGCTTTGTCAGCCACCACAGGTGTTACCAATGGAAATGATGATGCTGTGGATTCGTATAACGCTGGTGCCACAGTGGTGGAACAGCAATATCCGGATGATGTGGAAGCATGGAAAAAATTGGGTTTTTCGGTTACCGAAGCCGATGTTGCCGATTTGGGTTTGCCCGGAATTATTGAAGGCGGAAAAGCAGAACAGGGTGTATTGCCGGGTACTGCAAAAATTACTTTTAATAAGGAAGATACATCCAGAATTTATCGTTTGAAGGAAACAACACTCGACCCTACGGTGCTGGCAAATTTTGTTGCTTCCAATCCCGATATTCTTCACAAAACAACTTGTATTGCAACGCCGAAAAAATTGGGAGTGAAAACATGGTTTATCGTAATCGGTAATAATAGTGCCGGCGATGGTCCGCCGTCAGAGCCGTTCGGATGTATTACCAATTAATTTCCGAAAAATAAACTTTGATGGATTATAATAAAATAAAAAAGTCCTGTAGAAATACAGGACTTTTTTTATTACAGAAACTAATAAACCAATGACTAATGACCAATAAACTATTTTAGTTGATTGGCAACATTTAGATATTTTTGACCATTTATGGTATCTCCAATACTATTATAAGTAAGTCCTAAAAACTGGAAAGCAGATTTATAGTCAGGCTTTTTCTGAGTTGCAATAGTGAAATTATCAATGGCAAGATGTAAATAAATAAGTGCACTGTCGCTCACTTTATTTCTTAAAAAGCCTTGCCCAATCTCGCCATACGCACTTCCAAGATTACAGAAAACATCGGCATCGTTGGGATTAAGTTGAGTTGATTGTTTAAATTCTTTAGCAGCTTCTCTGAACTTTCCGGTGGAGAAATAACAGGTAGCCACATTATTGTGATACGATGCAGTGCCCGAATTAAGATACAAAGCGCGGCTGTATTCCTTATATGCCGAATCATAATTTTTATATTCGTACCAAATTCTGCCAGCCACATTATGCGCATCAGGCATCATTTCATAAATATTAAGCAGCTTGTCAATTTCTTTTTGCGCGGTAGCAAACCTCATTTTTCTTGCCTCGTCACTTAGCCCTATTAATGAGTCTTTCAAGGTTAAATTATCAGCATGAAAAAGCAAAAGGTGAGTGCTGTTGGGCACTGTTTTCAAATCAGTTTCGTATAATAATACTCCGTTTTGCCATACTTTATTTCTGGCAATTGTTTTCATCGAGAACAATATTAATATAACACCGAAAACAAGCATCACCAATTTGTTTGCCTTTAAAATAATATTCATTTTAGGATAAAGAATTTTGAAATCCAGCTTCGCCAGCTTGCCAACAAAATAAGCTATTGCCAGTGAAAAGGCGATGGAAGGAAAAAACAAAAGACGTTCAGCCATATTGGTTCCGATAATCATAAACATATTGGAAGCAATGGAAATACTTACCAGATAAAACAGGATACAAAAGGAAAGAAATTGTTTCTGTTTAAATTTCATTATCGCATATATCAATAAGGAAATGTGAATAAGAAAAGCCAGTAAAAACCCTGCATTGCCTGCCGAAGTAACGATAGGAATAGTGCTGAAAGAATAATCGCTTGACAATGGATGAGGGAAAAATAAGAGCAATAAATACTTTCCTAAAATATAAACAGCAGTTGCTTTTTGCTGAAAGAAGTTGGTTGCCATCAGCAGCGAATTATCTGTAGGATGTATGTTCGGGATACCAATTGCACCCATCACTTTAAGATGAAGACATAAATAGGCGATGGCTGTAACAGCTGTCAAAGCAGTTACTTTCAGGTTTTCCTTCACACTTGTTTCTGCAAAATAATAAATTACCAGCGGAACAATTGCCACATACATTATCGCTGATTCCTTTGATAACAGTGCAAGAAAGAAACTGATTAACGAAGAAATCAATAACAGTATTTTCCGGTTAATAATATATTTATGAATCGCAAGCAGCGAAATCAATAAAAAGAAAGCACTCATAATTTCATCCCTGCTCTTGATATTCGCCACAACTTCGGTATGTATAGGATGAACAGCAAAGAGTAATGCAGCAAAGAATAAAATATAAACATTGATTTTAATAAACCTCAGCAGCACCATAAAAAGAAATACGCAGGTAAGCGAATAAAAAATAACATTCATCAAATGCCCTAAAAATGGTTTGTTTGGCGCTATCTGCCATTCAATGGCAAACATAACTTTAGTAAGCGGACGATAAATTCCGTGGTCATTATTTACATATCCTTCGCGATAACAGGATGATAATATTTTCGGAATGGAGTGAATGCCGCCCTTTGTAAGCGTATTCTCTTTAATCACAGCTGCATCATCCAGCACATAATTATGATGCAACGTATTTACATAAAGAAGAAATGAAATGATAAACAGGAAAAGAGAAAGCCTGATAATTAGTTTCCTGTCAATAGCTTTGCTACTTGCTTTAGCTGCAACCGGCCTGGTGTTTTTATTCTTATTGTTTTTAGGAGATGCCATAAAATAGTTGTTCTACCTCACCCCCAGCCCCTCTCCTTGAAAAAAGGAGAGGGGAGGCTGTATGTGAAGGACTTTGTATGTTACATTTTTTATTCATTTCTTGTTTCACCTATCACCCCCTCTCCTTTTTTCAAGGAGAGGGGACAAAGGGGAGTGGTCTATTTCTTATTAATCACTGCCGCCACCGCCATATATTTTAGCGATTAAATCTTTGTTGGCCGTCATAATAATTTTCCGTTTTAATGAAAGCTTGGGAGTCATTTCATTCTTATCTATCGACCATTCGCGCGCTAGTAATTCAGGGCGTTTTATTGTTTCGTAATGTGCCAGTTGTTTATTTACTTTTTCCACTTCCTCCACTATTCTGGCTTTTATTTCCTGATTTTGAATCAACGCTTCATTACTTGTAAATTCAATATTATGACGTTTGCAATATTCTTTTAAATAAGCAAAAGCAGGAACAATAAGTGCGGAAGCATACTTTTCATTTTCTCCGATAACCATTACCTGCTCAATGAAAGGAGATTCTTTAAGTTTGTTTTCAATCATTACCGGAGCAATATATTTCCCTCCGGATGTTTTGAATATTTCTTTTTTACGATCAGTAATTTTCAAAAAGCGGTTGTCCACAAACTCACCGATATCGCCGGTATGAAACCATCCGTCTTTATCAATTGATTCGGCTGTGGCATCAGGCCGGTTAAAATATCCAAGCATCACATTGGGTCCTTTCACCAGTATTTCGCCGTCTTCAGCAAATGAAACAGTAACGTGTTCTATAACAGGGCCAACTGTTCCAAAGCAAATACTGTTAGGAGTAAAATTATTTACAGCGATCACAGGAGACGTTTCAGTTAATCCATACCCTTCGAGACATGGAATACGGGCAGCATTAAAAACACGTGCCAGTCGAGGCTGCAGCGCGGCACCACCCGACGCTACAGCTACTATATTTCCTCCCAACGCTTCTCTCCATTTCGAGAAAACCAGTTTGTTTGCAATCTTTAACTGTAACTCGTACCACCATCCATTGGCGCCATTCAGCTCAAACCGCAACCCTAAATTAACAGCCCAGAAGAAAATCACTTTCTTCATTCCGCTTAGTTCAGCACCTTTTGCGATAATCTTATCATATACTTTTTCAAGCAATCTTGGTACGGTCACAAATATTTGAGGCTTCACTTCCTTTAAGTTTTCTCCAACAGCATCAATGCTTTCAGCGTAGTAAATGGAAACTCCCAGATATAAATACAACGTGTTTAACATCCGTTCGTACACATGATTCAAGGGCAGAAAACTTAACGCTTTCCAGTCGGCAGCAAACGGACAAAGTACTTTACAGGCAATTGAATTGCTTATTAAATTATTGTGCGAAAGCATTACTCCTTTTGGATTTCCGGTAGTGCCCGAAGTATAAAGTATCGAAAATAAATCGTTCGGTTTAATAGTACTTTTAATAGCTTCTATTTCTTTTTCCTTTGGATTTTTAATGCCGTCGTTTAATAGTTCAGTCCAGTGTTTTGCACCTTCCACTTTATTAAAAGTATAAATTCCTTTTACGGAAGGGCAGTTTACAGCAACAGCTTTTACTTTATTATATAAGTCAACAGTAGAAACAAACACATATTTAATCTTCGCATCACTAAAAATAAAATTCAAATCGTTTTCACTGATAGTCGGATAAATAGGCACACTCACACATCCCGACTGCTGAATAGCGTAATCGGCAAAATTCCATTCCGGTCTGTTGTTCGAAATAATTCCGATTTTGTCTTCACGCTCAATCCCCAAATTAAACAAACCATAACTCAAATAATTCACCGAATCAGCAAATTGCCGGGTAGAGTATTCCACCCATTTCCCATTTTCTTTTGCAGCTAAAGCGTTCGGTTTATTGTACTTCTCAAGCAGTTGAGGGATGATATCAAAAATTCTTGTTACTGACATTTGTGTATGTGTTAATTTGTTTATTAGTAATTCAACATTATCATTCTCAAATTTTAATTTTCAAATCGTCAAATTAATACCTTTACGCAGTCAAAAATAATTTAAATTTTTGATTAAAACACTTTATTCTTTTAATATGAAAACAAAACTGACTGAAAGTTTGGCAATAGATTTCCCAATGATAATGGCACCAATGTTTTTGGTAAGTAACGAACCAATGTTAAAAGCTGCCATGAATTGCGGGATTGCAGGAGCGTTTCCCACTTTAAATTACCGGAAGGAAGGTGAACTGGAAGCTGTTTTGGATTTACTGAATGAAGAAAAAAGCAAATTAAAAGCAAAAGGAACTTATGGTGTAAACTTGATTGTTCAAAAAACAAATCCGCTTTACGAAAAACATTTGAAAATATGCGTTGAGAAAAAGGTTCCCTTTTATATCACTTCTCTAGGTAACCCAAAGCAGGTGATTGAACAGGCGCATAGTTATGGAGCAAAAGTATTTTGTGATGTTACAAATATTGTTCACGCTCAAAAATGTTTTGAACTTGGCTGTGATGGATTTATTGCAGTAGGGCAGGGCGCTGGCGGGCATGCAGGGCCAAATCCGTTGCAGGTTCTTGTGCCTTCTCTGCATCAAAATTTTCCAAACACAATGGTTATTGCCGCAGGCGGAATAGCAACTGGTGCAGGAGTTTTATCAATGATTGCAGTTGGTGCAGCTGGTGTTTCAGTAGGCACCCGTTTTATTGCTACTATTGAAGCAGGAGTGAGCAATGAATATAAAAATGCGATTGTAACTTCTGAAATGAATGATATTGTTCTGACGGAGAAAATATCCGGAACGCCTTGTACTATTATTAATACGCCTTTCGCGAAGAAAATTGGCTACAAACAAAATTGGTTTGAAAAGTTACTTTCAACAAATTCTACAACCAAAAAGTATTTTAAAATGTGGGTTCAGATAAGCGGAATGAAAAAGCTTGAATCGTCCATTCACCCCGGTAATTATAATACTTTATGGTGTGCCGGTCAAAGTGTAGAATTAATCGAAGACATAATTTCTGTAAAAGAAATTGTGGAACGAATAAAAAAAGAAACAGAGGAAGCCTACAAAAATTTAGAAGCGGCTTTTTAAAAATCAATTTCCAAAACGCAAGGACAATGATCCGAATGTTTTGCTTCGGGCAAAATTGCAACACGTGTCATCTTTGATTTTAAATTTTCACTTACAAGATTATAATCAATACGCCACCCAAGATTTTTCGCTCTCGAATTAAACCTGAAACTCCACCATGTATAATTATGTGGTTCTTTATTAAAGTGCCTGTAACTATCCACAAATCCGGATTTCATAAACGAATCAATCCATTCGCGTTCCTCAGGTAAAAACCCACTGCTGTTGGCATTGCTCTTTGGATTATGAATATCGATAGGCTGATGACAGATATTATAATCACCGCAAATAATAAGTTTAGGACGTTCTTTTTTTAGCTTGTCAATATATTTTTGAAAGTCAGCCAGCCATTTCATCTTGAATGCCTGTCTTTCTTCTCCGCTACTGCCGCTCGGATGGTAAACACTGAGTACGGAAACATCACCATAATCCGCACGTATAACCCGCCCTTCAAAGTCATATTCGGCAATGCCGCATCCATATTCAACATGGTCAGGTTTGGTTTTTGAGAAAATCGCTACACCGCTGTATCCCTTTTTCTGAGCGGGATACCAGTAATGATGATAGCCGGCATCTTCAAATATCTTTAAATCCAATTGTCCCGGCTCGGCTTTTAATTCCTGAACACACAATATATCCGGATCGGTTGCTTTTAACCAATCGATTAATCCTTTGCTCATCGCAGAACGAATGCCGTTCAGATTATAGGTAACAATTTTTTTCATCTTTTTTCGTTATATTATATTGGACAAAAGTATAAAATGCTTTTGTTACCACATAATTAGTAACTTTAAATCTGTGAATTTTAAAAAGTGTCTGGTTTTTATATTGGTTTTGGTTGCTGTGAATTGCTTTTCTCAGCATGCAGGAAACGTTCGTATTAAAACTATAGACATGCTTAAAGACACCATTCAAATTGATACTTTAAGCATTGTTCCCGGAACTTTCACACTTGGCACTTCAGATGGTAAACTGCTCGATTCCACATATTATAAAGTCAAGTATTCGGAGGGAAAATTAATTCTGGACAGAAAAAAATTAAATGAGAATAATATCTCTTCAAACTTGATTTCATCTTACAAAACCTTTCCATACTTATTTTCTGAAACAACAAAACATAAAGACATTAACCGAATAAAACCTGATTTGTTTGGCAATACAAACCCGTTCAGCTATGATATTAAATCTGAAAACGATGATATTTTTAAGATGGAAGGTCTCAATAAAACCGGGAGTATTTCAAGAGGATTCACAGTTGGAAATAATCAGGACATGATTGTAAACTCCAATTTGAATTTGCAGTTATCAGGGCATTTGGGTAATAATATTGATATACTATTGGCTGCTACAGATAATAATATTCCAATACAGCCTGAAGGTAACACCCAGCAATTACAGGAGTTTGATAAGGTATTTATACAATTATCCAACGCTAATTCAAAATTAATTGCAGGCGATTTTGTATTGACAAGACCTACAGGATATTTTTTGAATTTCAATAAAAAGGCACAGGGAATTAGTTTTGCAACTGCGGTTAAAACAAATAAAGATAATAAAATTAAAGCAAAACAGGGTATTTATAAAACATCATTTAGTGCCGCAATATCAAAGGGGAAATTTGCTAGAAATCAAATCCAGGGAATTGAGGGGAATCAAGGGCCATATAGGTTGACAGGTGCTGAAAATGAACAATTCATCATAATATTATCCGGTTCGGAAAAAGTTTATATTGATGGAAAAGGAATGGAACGTGGGCAGGAAAATGATTATATAATTAATTATAATACTGGAGAACTTACTTTTACTGCGAAACAATTAATTACTAAAGACAAAAGAATTGTAGTGGAATTTCAATATTCAGATAAAAATTACACACGTTCATTGGTCCATTTTGGAAATGATTATGAACAAAACAAATTGAAGGTTCATTTCCACATATATTCAGAACAGGATAGTAAAAATCAACCTTTACAGCAAACATTAACAGATGATGATAAAAGACTGATGGCTCGGGTTGGAGACACTTTGTCGTCTGCTGTAAAACTAAGTATTGATAGTGTAGCATGGAGTAATTCATTGGTGTTGTATAAAAAAATAGATACTACTTACAATAGTATTCTTTACAAAAACATTCTTGTATATAGCACGGATAGTACCAAAGCACATTTTCAGGCATCCTTCAGCAATGTGGGTGCAGGCAAAGGGCATTACAATCAGGTGGTTTCAAATGCAAATGGAAAAGTGTTTCAATGGGTTGCGCCTACTGGTCCGGGAGGAGATTCGCTGCACGGCAATTTTGAACCTGTGGTACAATTAATAACACCGAAAAAAAACCAGATGGTCACTGCCGGCTTCGAATATGCATTCAATAAAAATAATAAACTCACTGTTGAAGCTGCTTTAAGCAATAATGACATAAATACTTTTTCATCAATTGACAAGAAAGATGATGTAGGTTATGCTTTTAAATTAAATTACGATAACTCAATTCCCTTGTCAACAAAAGACCCAACTGATAGTGTTAAAAAAGGTGCAGTACTGATTAGTAATGTAAATTACGAATACGTTCAGAAATATTTCGCACCAATTGAACGATATAGAAGTGTGGAATTTGAAAGGGACTGGAACAGGGGAACAACTGCTATTGTGGATGACCAGCATATAATTGGAGGGTCTGTTGCGTTAACAAAAAAAGGGATTGGAATGATTGGATATAAATTCAATGCGTTTCTTGAAGGTACAAATTACAATGCCGACAAGAATAATGTCACTTTAAATTTTAACAAAAAAGGATTTAATATAATGTATGATGGAAGTTTGCTCAATTCATCAAGTGCTACAAATACTAACTTTTACAGGCATAAGAGTGGTGTATCCCAAAAGATTAAAAAAATAAGTATTGGGTTAAAAGATGAATTCGAACAAAATAAATTCGCATTAAAGAAGAAAGATTCGCTTGTTTCAAACAGTTATAAATTCTGGGAGTGGCAGGCATACATTCAAAATGCAGATACTACTAAAAACAGGTATGGACTTAATTATAAACAGCGAACTGATTTCGCAGTAAATAATGATAACGGCACTACGTCACTTGTACAGTCGGCACTTGCACAAAACTATGGCGGGTTTCTTGAGTTTAAAAAGAATCCAAACAGCCAGTTGAAATTAAATGCTTCCTACAGAATCCTTACCATACGGGACACTGCATTGACTCCTCAAAAGCCGGATAATTCTTTGGTATCAAGAGTTGAATATAGTTTCAAATTATGGAAAGGCCTGATTTCTTCGAGTTCATTTTATGAAATAGGGTCGGGGCTGGAAGCGAAGAAAGAATATTCATATATTCAGGTTGCCGCTGGGTTGGGCGTGTATCAATGGATTGATTACAATGGGGATGGAATAAAACAATTAAATGAATTTGAAGTGGCTCCTATTCCGAGCCTCGCAACTTATATTAAAGTATTTACTCCGACCAGCACTTATATCAAAACATATAATAATCAGTTCAGCGAAGTATTAATGATAAAGCCTTCTGTTTTGTGGGCAACTAAGACAGGGTTCAAGAAATTTCTTGCGCGGTTTGCCGACCAGACTTCCTATCGTGTAGATAGAAAATCATTGGAAAGTGATTTAACAAAAGCGTATAATCCTTTTTTGGTTATTCCAAATGATACCAGCAGTAATGCATTTAAAACCTTAGTTACACTTAACTCATCGTTTAGAAACACATTATTTTTTAATCAATTGAGTTCTGTGTTTGGTGTTGATATTTCTTATCAGGATATACGTAATAAATCCTTATTAACTAATGGTTTCGAATCTCGTCAAAATTCTTATGAAGAAGCTCGATTCAGATGGAATATTATTAAAGAATTAAGCTGGAATCTTGATTGCATCAATGGTCTTAAAGCAAATAATTCACAGTATTTCAGTTCTCGAAATTTTAATATTCTGTATTATTCACTTGAACCAAAATTTAATTATCAACCAAACACCACGTTTCGAGTTTCTGTTTCATTTAAATATAGTGACAAGAAAAATACCGCAAACCCCGATTCCTTAATTCAGGAAAGGGCAATATTGCAGGATTATGGTACCGAATTAAAATGGAATGTGCTGAATAAAGGGAGTTTTAATTTTAAAGCGAATTATATACAAATAAAATATAATGCTGTTGAACAAAATACTTCCTTAGCATTTGAAATGCTGGATGCTTTGAAAAAAGGGCAAAATATTACATGGGGGATAGCTTATCAACGGAATTTATCAGCAAATATGCAATTAAGTATAACTTATGATGGTCGAAAATCTGAGGGAACAAAAGCTATACATACAGGTGGGGCTCAAATACGAGCTTACTTTTAAAGAAGCAATGTGGCACAAAATTATATTTTAAACCTGATTTACTCTTGAAAACATGTTTCATCTTCCGCTTACAGCATAAATTCAATCTATTTATTCCAAATCATTTAAGAAACGAATTCTATCGAATATAGATTTAGAATCATTATCAGAATTTATAAAGTATAATTGTTGCATGATTTTTGACTAATTTTGACTGATTATTAAGAAATGTTTGGTTTTTCAACTATTTGTTATTGTCTGGGCAAGACACAAAAACTTTTGATAACTTCTAATAAAAATTTGCATTCGGTAATAAATAATTAATTAGGTTTGCCGACCTTATGAAAAAAGTAATTTTATTTGCCATATTTTGTTTAGGTGTCTCGACCGCATCTTATTCCCAAGCAGGAAAAGAAAGCAGTGCAAAATCGGGTAATTTTTTCTCTCGTTTGTTTCACCGCCCGGATAAGCCACGGGCACAAATGCACCATTTCGATGCTCGCAAAAAAGACCCAAACATGGCTCACAATGGAACTGCCTACAGGAGAAAAAATAAATATAAAGTGGATGGGAATGGTTTTTCTACTCCTTCAAATGGAAACGGGAAACGTGGGAAAAACACAGGAATAAAATAACTAGAATTCACGTTAATTCCGCCTATTAACTTTAAATATTACTAGTTCCTCTTGTCAATATATAAGTTTGTTTTTCTATCCCTTTTTAAGGGTAAATGAAAAAACAGTTCCAACACCTTCTGTACTCATAACATTAATAGTTTGGTTGTGGGCTTCGATAATATGTTTCACAATTGCTAGCCCTAAACCTGTTCCACCTTGTTCTCTTGAACGGCTTTTATCAACTCTGTAAAACCGTTCGAATAAACGGGATAAATGTTCATTGGCGATTCCAATTCCGTTATCAGCAATTTCTACAGAAATATTATTTCCTAAATCATAAAATCGAACTTTTGTCTCGCCATATTCTTTACCATATTTAACCGAATTAACAATTAAATTTACCAGTACCTGCCGAATTCTAAAACGGTCGGCAAAAACAAAAACAGGTTTATTTGCATCCTGTAATGAGAGCATTATCCCTTTTGCAGTTGCTTTCATTTCCTGAGCATCTATTACGTCTTTGGCCAATAAAGTAATATCGAATCGCTCAGGTTCTATTTGTAACTCACCTGTTTCTAATTGTGATATTGCTTCCAAATCATCAATTATTGTTATCATTCTGTCTACACTTTTCTC
>CAIQBY010000390.1 GCA_903870175.1 uncultured Bacteroidota bacterium | reverse complement strand
TTATTTTTCATCCAAAAGCTGAAAAAGAATACTTGGAATCGGTGGAATGGTACGAAAATTCATTGATTGGATTGGGACAGGAGTTTGTTGATGAAATTGAAAATACTATAAATCTAATAAGTGATAATCCTCTTTTATTTCCAATAAAGAAATATAAGCTAAGGGAAGCGAAAGTAAAGAAATTCCCTTTTGTAATTGTATTTGAAATAAAGAATAAAGACCTTCAAATAAATATTCTTGCTGTTTTTCATACCAGCCGTAATCCTAAGAATAAGAATAGGAAATAATTACTGCACCACCACTTTTCTGTTCACCACATTTTTATTGGCATCAGTTATCTGCAGAAAATAAATACCTGCCTGCATGGTTCCTTTTTCTAATGTGTATTGTTTGCCAGTAAAGTTGATTGATTTTATTTCTTTGCCAAGTATATCTTTTATTTTTATTGTGGTATTTGTTTGTTCTTGAGAAAAAGAAATTGTTGTGAGGGAAGTGAAGGGGTTGGGGGAGATAGTAATAGAATTATTATTTTGCAATTCTTCTATTCCGGTAAGTTCAGTTAATGATCGGGTAAATACACCTCCTGCCTGTGTGCCTGCAAAAATGTTGGAAGAATTTAATGTCAATGAAAAAGCATATTGTCCTGATAAGCCTGTATTTACGGCTAACCAATTGCTTCCATTATTTGTAGACATATAAACGCCATCTCCTGAAGCAGCAGCAAAAATTTTATTTCCACTGAAAACTAAAGAACGAATTGTAGGAGTATTTGGCAAACCTGTATTTACAGGTGTAAGAGTTACTCCATTATCTGATGATAGATATATATTTGAACCACTATTAGTAATAATATAAAGGTTTGTACTGTTTATCTGTATTAAACTAACATTAGTTAGACTTGCATTAACTGATGTCCAAGAGTTTCCATTATTAACTGATAAAAATAAGCCAGCTTCTGTTGCAGCAAAAATATTGTTGCCACTTATTGCTATTGAAGAAACTTGAGTACCTGTTAACCCTGTATTCATTGCAGACCACGTGGCTCCATTATTGTTTGACAAAAATATTCCGCCACCTTCAGTACCTGCAAATATATTATTCCCGCTTATTGCTAATGCATAAACATTAAGATTTGTCATTCCTGAATTTACCGTAGCCCAAGTACTTCCATTGTCAGTGGACAAAAAAACACCTTCCGGTGTGGTTGCAGCAAATATATTTGCTCCGCTAATTGCAAAAGTAGTAACAAGAGTAGCCGAAAGTAAATTTTGGGATAATGACCAATTGCCGGCACTGTTATTTGATAAAAACACCCCACCGCCATCTGTCCCTGCAAATATTTCTGCCCCATTTGATTTTAAAGAAAATACATTCATATTTGTCAAACCTGTGTTTACAGGTGTCCATTGTGCTTTGGAAATCGCTATCACGAACATCAAAGCAATAATTGTACAAAATTTTTTCATTTTATTTTTATTAATCATTTACAAATCTATGCTAAATATCAAAGCAAACTCAAATCCTTTTAATCTTCCCTAAATCTATTTTAAATTATTACCACCCACCCAACACTATATATATGTACTTTTAGAAAAAACTAAAATCTACATTATGCAATCAACAACTACCAACCTAACTATTAATGTGCTTTCGCCACGAGGCATACCTCATTACAAAATAATAAAACGTGGAATTGCCAGGGAAGTGGTGGATGGATATATAGCAAAGTTGAAGTTTCTGCGGTATAAGCATATAATTGATGATGACATTACCAAATATTCAATTACTATAAAGGAGCCGGATTGGGTGGCTGCCGAAATCATTATTTATAATAATGGTTATATGTCTGCTTTTGGTATTTCCGAAGCGGATGTGGTGATTGCGCCGCCGCAAATGGGCGATGCGATGTTCTGGGATTTATTTGATGATGTACAAACCGAATTTGTGATTAGGATATTAGGCAGATGGAGTAATGCCGAACTCGAAAAATTTTATACTTACAGTGATAGTACCTTGACGCGGAGAATCAATACTATATTTGATATGGTAAGAGTGAAGTATCCGCTGGGAATTTTTAAAAACAGAAAACAGTTTATCGTTTTCGGACTTAAATTAGGGATTTGTGTGGAGGTGAGATGTAAAACGTGCCGCCAGGTATTGTAATATAAATCAAGTATTTTAAATTATGAAGGATAAAACCTTCACCATTCCTTCCGATTGCCACCTACATTTGAGCTCTGAAATCGTTCTATTATATTCCTGTTCCTCTCAAAAGTGCTGAAGATTTACTGTTGAAATATGCCGAAATGGCCATTCCGGCTTTTTATGGCAAGTAAAGTACTTTTTATACCTTGTTGAGACCTTTTTATTATAAGCAGAGTACTTTTTTATCAAATAAAGTACTTTTTATGACAGGAAAAGTTCTCGACATTATAAGAAAAGTGCTCGACAAACAATAAAAAGTGCTTCAGTTCGCTCAAAAGTACTCTACACGACAAGAAAAGTACTTTATATGAAAGGAAAAACAGTAATGGAGGAAAATGGCTCCGGCGAGGACATAAAAAGAGGATTTAAGGTGTAAACGATACTGTTTAACTCCTGCTTTTGCAGGCTAATTGAAACAAAATAAATAATAACTAATAAATAAATAAACAATGACAATTCTATCATTCAAAATTTTAAGGTACAACTTTTTTGTTAATTCCTTTATCCCTTACGTAACTACGCCAGATGCTGTATTGAGGTATGGTTTGACAGTTTTACAAGTTGGTGCGCTAACAGATTTTCTCAAAAAATGGAACCTCGATTTCATAAACTATGTTGACCCTTTATCAACAAGTAAAATAGTAGTTGATACACAAAATGGCGATTATCAAACCGGATTTATACTTACACAAAGTATCCGTAGTTTAATAAAAAACAATACAACCATTACTTTGTCGAGCGAAGAAAGAGTGGTATGTGAAATCAGCAAACCGGGTTCGAGCGGTACTTCCGGAGTACCAAAATATTCCCCTTCGATAGCCTGTATGGTTCAATCTTCATTAAGTCTGTTCTTTTTGGCAATTAATCCTTCACTTATGCACAGCGCAGCCAAGCCTCCCGGCATTGCATCAATAGGATTTAAAATAGCTATAACAGATGCAGGTGGTCCCATTCCGCTGCCGGGCGATTATGTAAGACAGGAAAATGAAACGTCAACTTATTTTGAAATGTTGTTTACATCAGGTCAGGTAGGCAAAACGCTGTACATTATCGGTTTTTATATTAATGGAAAAGGCGTTGCAGGCAAAGACGGAATACCTTGTGTGGTGACAATAGTTTAAAGTTTGAAAGTTCAAAGTTATTCAGTTCCGTAACTTTATAACTTTGGACTTTCAAACTTTAAACTAATAACTATTTTCTACCGCCTTCATCGCTTCCCCAAAAGCTTTCCCAGTCTTAATCAAATCTTCCTTAGTATGCGCTTCCGAGATAAAGCCAACTTCATATCCCGAAGGACCAAGATAAATTCCTCTTTCCAATAATTCGCCATGCAATACTTTAAAATACTTCATCGAGTCCGGATTGATTTCTTCCGCTGTCCGAATCACTTCCTTATCAGTAAAGGCAATCCAGAAAATTCCGCCAATGGTAAAGAATTTAGGATTTAGGATTTGGGATTTAGAATTTTTATTAATCTCCGAGATTAAGAATTTATTCTTTTCCGCTAAATCTTCATAAAAATTCGGTTTCAAACATTCAGTAAGCTGCGCAATCCCTGCTGCCATCGCCACCGGATTACCGCTCAGTGTACCTGCCTGATACACATTTCCCAGCGGAGAAATATTATCCATCAACTTGGCAGATGCGCCATACATCCCTACCGGCAAGCCTCCGCCTATTATTTTACCATAAGTAATTATGTCCGGCTGAATATCAAAATAACCTGCAGCACCCGTAAATCCTATTCTGAAGCCGCTTATCACTTCATCGAATATCAACAGCGATTTGTTTTCAGTACATATATCACGAAGAAACTGCAAGTACTCTTTGCGTTGCAATAGCAAGCCATTATTGGCAGGCACAGGTTCCACAATAATGCATGCTATCTGATTTTTGAATTCTGCAAATGCCGCTTTCACCGCTTCCTCATTGTTCAATGATACCACAATAGTATCATTCACTACTGATTCGGGCACTCCAGCCGATGACGTGTTCCCAAATGTTACCAGTCCCGAACCGGCTTTCACCAGTAACGCATCCGAATGTCCATGATAGCAGCCTTCGAATTTCAATATCTTGTTTCTTCCTGTAACGCCTCTCGCCAGCCGTATTGCCGACATCACCGCTTCCGTTCCCGAACTCACAAATCGTATCTTCTCAAGGTATTTATTGTTAGATAAAATCAAATCTGCCAGTTCATTTTCCAATGCAGTAGGTGCACCGAAAGATGTTCCGCTGTCCACAGTCAGTTTTATTGCGTCCAATACCTTTGCATTCGCATGTCCCAGTATCAGCGGTCCCCACGAGCCGCAGTAGTCTATAAATTCATTGCCGTCAGCATCCCATATATGCGAACCTTTTCCTTTTGATATAAATAATGGAGTGCCTCCCACCGACCGGAATGCACGTAAACGCCCTGTTGGATGAGCTACTCAAGGGAAACATTGTTGGTGTGGCCAGCGGTCGTGCAGAGTTCGGGCCACGCGCCTTGGGAAACAGATCATT
>CAIQBY010000389.1 GCA_903870175.1 uncultured Bacteroidota bacterium | reverse complement strand
ATATTTTTCTGAATAAAATAATCGGCACCTGCAGTTTCTATTTCATTGTACTCCACCAGCGGAACCCACATTGGGCAAGCTTCCTGATGAACTTTCAGATGAGGAAAAAGTTTTTCTATCTCAATAGGATACGAATCAGAAGTAATAGTTCCTATAGTTCCGAAAACACCAACGTGCCCTGTTTTACTATACTTCCCAACCATTTCGGAAGTCGGCCTTATTACACCAAGCACTCTTTTATCAGGCGCAATACGCGGTAAATCTTTCTGCTGAATTGTTCGCAATGCCTTTGCCGAAGCAGTATTACAAGCTAATATAACAAGTTCGCAACCCATCGAAAATAATTGTTCGACACATTCCAATGTATAATGATAAACTGTTTCGAACGAGCGCGAACCATAAGGAGCGCGTGCATTATCGCCCAGATAAATATAATCATACTCAGGCATTTGTTTTACTATTTCTTTCAAAACAGTGAGACCGCCGTATCCGGAATCAAAAACACCAATCGGTTTATTAGTTACTGCTGACACTTGATTTATTTTAATGCAAGTTATAAAAATAAGTGTTGTAAAATAAAAGTCCTGCTTTGATAATTATCAAAACAGGACTTTTAATCAAACATATTAAATATTATTTTTTATTTGGAGGAGGAGGCGTTGATTTATTTGGAGTTGCTCCGCCTTTGTTAATAGGTGCAAGCGGAGTAGTTCCCGGAACGATACCCAATTTTTTAATCACTAAACTGATGATGTCATCAGAAGCTTCGCTGTAAAGCACGATGCCTGTACTTGTATCCAATACATATTTATAACCGTTTTCTTTTGCAACAGCATCCACTGCTTTCTTTGCTTTTTCATAAACCGGTTTCGACAACTCAGCACTTTTCTTTTGATAATCAGTTTGTGCCTGTTGCTGGAAATCCTGAATACGCTGATTCAAATCATTCAATTCTTTTTCTTTCGACGCACGCACTACTTCAGGCATATCTTTCGATTTTGCAGTATAGTCGTCATACTTTGTTTTCAACTCTGTTTGCATTGTTGTTACCTGCTCTTCAAGTTGTTTAGCATAATCCTGAACTCCCTGTTGAGCAGTTTTTGATTCCGGCATCAGCGTTATCAACGAATCTAAATTGATGTGAGCCATTTTTTGTGCATTGGCAGTAACAGAACTTATTATTAAAGTAACTCCTACGAATGCAATTTTAAAGATATTCTTCATTTGTTTTTTTGTTATTAATTATTATTTATTGTTTACTTATTTATTTATTGTTTATTTATTATTTAGGTTTTTTACTTCCGCCCGGATTAGAAGGGGTATTATTTCCAGGATTTTGAGGAGTTGTACTGTTTAGTTTATTTTCCTTTTCGTATTTATCAATGTTCTTGCCTTTATTGCCGCCTTTGTAACCCATTAAATTAAGCACATCGTCGCTTTTGTCAAGTTTCGCACTTGCATACATTATAGTTAAATCACTTGATTTATCAAATATCATAGAGTATCCGCCTTTTTCTGCAATTGTTTTAACAGCGTTGTAAACTTTATCCTGTATAGGTTTTACCAACTCCTGACGTTTCTTAAATAATTCTCCATCCACACCAAAACGCTGTTTTTGCAAATCCTTTGCATCTTTTTCCTTGGCAACAATATCAGCTTCGCGTTTCTTTTTCATATCATCAGTAAGCAATATTTGCTCTGCCTGATATGCTTTATACATCTTATCAATCTCGGCATATTTAGCTTCCACTTCTTTCTGCCAGCCATTGGATATTTTATCCAGTTCAGCTTGCGCTGATTTATATTCAGGAATATTTCCCAAGATATATTCGCTGTCTATATAAGCGATTTTTTGTGCAAACATCATCGCACTTGTCATAAGAAAAATGCTTGTTGCTAAAATTATCTTTTTCATTTTATGGTTGTTTAAAATATTAATAACCCTTAAAAGTCGGGCGAAATT
>CAIQBY010000388.1 GCA_903870175.1 uncultured Bacteroidota bacterium | reverse complement strand
TACCCCAACCCCGCCACCACCACCACCACCTTCACCATAGAAAGCACGAACAAAATACAAAGCATAAAAGTTATAAATGTAATTGGGGAAGTGATTTCTACAACCTCACCAATTGGCAATAATAAAACCACCATTGATTTAACAGGTGTTGCAAAAGGAATTTATTTTGTGCAGATAACTGATGAAAACAAAACTATTGTAAACAAAAAAATAGTAGTACAATAATTTATCGTACTACTATTATATGTTACACAGCTTTAAACTTTCTAACTTTAAACTAAAAAACTAAACTACGCTTTCCCGTTTGATTTAGCCGCCAGATTAGCAATCCGGTATAATAACCGTGCTCCCACATTGGCATCCCACTCGTCGCCGCCCGGTGCCACTTCATTAATATCAAAAGCAATAATCCGTTTCCCTGCATCCACTATTTTCTCTATCAGCATCAATATCTGTTCGAACTCAAAACCTCCGGCAACAGGCGTTCCGGTGCTTGGGCATAGTTTAGGGTCTAAGCCGTCGATGTCAAAACTTAAATATATTTCGTTAGGCAACTGTGCTATTATGTTGTTGCAAATAGTCGCCCACGTTGCGCCTTCGTATTGTTCACGTTTAATATCTCTGTCGAAAAAAGTAACAATTCTTCCATTCGAATCTTGAATAAGATTGTATTCCGCTTCGCAATAATCACGTATTCCTACCTGCACCAGCTTTGATACCTGCGGAATTTTAAGCGCATTAAACATTATGGAAGCATGCGAAAACTCAAACCCTTCATATGCATCACGCAAATCTGCATGTGCATCTATCTGAAGTATAGCAAACGATTTATTCTTTTCTGCCAGCGCCTGCATCAGCCCAAGAGGCGTGCTGTGGTCGCCGCCAAGCAACCCTACCACCTTGTTTTTTTCGATAAAGGAAAGACAGGTAGCCTTCACTTCATTATTCATTTCCACACATTCAGCATTAATCAATTTCAGCGTTCGCGCCATCTCATCATTCTCCTCAATCGAATCTCCTTCTTCCAGCGAAGCAATATATTTCTCCGCTTTACGGCGCAAACTCTCGCTTTTGCTCGCGATATCATCCGAAGCAGGTTCCATTGCAATACCTATTTTCCACGCATCCTTTATCTTCGGGTCGAACAAATCTACCTGATAAGACGCATTGTATATCGCCTGCGGACCCATTGCCGTACCTGCACTGTACGACACCGTAACTTCCCATGGCACAGGAATCACCACCACTTCGGCTTCATCCGAAGTAAAAGGCAAACCGTAAATATTATTGTTTTCATCACCCAATCCATTTGGGTCGAAACTGTTTATTTTATCTTGTTTTGACATACTTATTTTTTTAGGAGGACGAAAGTAAGAATTAGTATCGAGATAGGAGATATCCGAAGCTTAGAATGTTTCGCAATCTTTACACAGGTCAATCTCTTTCTTTTTGCCTTGTATAAACTTGTGCAGCATTTCTTTTCGTTGCGGTTTGTTATAAATAGCCAACAGCTTTTCCTGCTTAATATTTCCAATAACACCTTTCGAATTTAAGTCGGCACAGCAAACAGTAATGTCTCCGTTCGGCAGCAATACCAATTGATGCATCAGCAGACTGCAACCAACTTTATATGTTTTCTTCTTTTTATTCTTGAGTTCTTCTATCTGCACTTCGCCGCCCCAGTTGTGGGCGTAGCGCAGTTCGTAGCCGTCCACCATATCAAGCAACTTCTTAAACTCGTCACTCATCCATTCAGTGTTCAGCTTATTTTTATACTCCACAAGCGTTATAATTCCGGTAGGTATTTTCTTTGGCTGCTTATTGTTCAGCTCACAGAATTGAGTAATGTTTTTCATAAATACATCCCACTTTGCCCGTTCGCGCATCTCCTCAAACTTCTCTTTACTGCCGCCATCCATACTGAAACGAATATAATCCAGCACTCCCGAATTTATTAAAGCATTCGTATTTTTTTCATTCAAAACAATTGCATTGGTGAGCAAGGCAATCTGCGGGAAAAATATTCCTTTCTTTCTAGCAGCATCTTTATATTGTTTTATTATGGCCAGCATCTCTTCCAGTTTCGGGTGAAGCAGCACTTCTCCGGCATTATAAAGATGAATGGTTTTTACACTTCTGAAATGAGAATCGGACATAAAGTCTTCAAAGAATTGTCTTAATGTTTCCGCACTCATTCTTACTTTTGGTTTATCATGGTCAAGCGAACAAAGCGTGCAGCGCAAGTTACAGTAACTTACAAACTCGATATTAATTTCAGTGATGGAACTTTTGCTTTTAATAATTCCTGTTTTATAATACAGCCAGTAATCAATGCTGAAGGAAATTCCCTGCATAAATTCAACGATACGCCATACGAACGTACTCTTCCCGATTCGTTGTACAAAGAAGTTTTTGAATTCAAATGAATTTACCTGCAAGCCAAACATTGGTAATGTTTTTAATCAGTTGCAAGGTTAAGAAGGTTTAAAGGATTGGCGAATGATATAAATCAGTAGTTATTTCAAATCTTTCGTCATTTTTCTCATAAGTTTATAAAACACTTTCGGGAAAAACTGTTTTACATAAACGGAGAATATCTCGTATTTGCCTACAAATTTATGATTGCGATTATTTTTGATGGCACTCACAATGCCTTTGGCACAGTCCTTTGCCGACATACCCTTTTCCTGAGCGTCACTCTTTACTCCAAACTGGCTGCCATCTTCTCTCAACAGTTTGGTGCTTACATCAGTATTTATAAATCCCGGACTAACAATTAATACAGAGATATTATCATTAAACAATTCCTGACGCAGCGACTCAAAATAACCATACAGCGCATGTTTTGATGCAGCATAAGTCGAATACAAAGGCATACCGTACTTGCCCATAATACTTGTTACGATTACAAGTTTACCGCTTTTCTGTTTCTGCATTTGCTTTGCTACAGCCTTTGTAAGATTAATGGTGCCGAAGAAATTAACTTCCATCACCTTTCTGTCAATATAAGATGGAGTATTAACAGCAAGTGTCCGGTGACCCATACCGCTATTGTTAATCAGAATGTCAATCCGACCAAAACGTTTTATTACTTCCTGCACTTTATCCTCCACATTATCGGTCTGTCCCAAATCAAGATGAAGCACAAAAGTATTTTCAGGTGATGCATTACAATTCTTGCATACACGGTTCAGTTCATCTTCCCTGCGCGCAGATAAAATAACTTTTGCTCCTTCTTCAGCACATTGATATGCCAACGCTTCACCAATACCTGATGATGCTCCGGTAATCCAGATTACTTTATCTTTTATTTCCACAACTTTGAACTTTCAACTAATTTACTTTTTATTTTTATCCTGAAAGTCAAGAGATTTAACCCCTATTGCTTTCAGAAACTTTTTAATATTAATCTTCAATGTTTCTTTCACCTCTGTAATTGCAGTCTTAGTAATGCTTTCATCAGGTCGTGATTTAAAGCGGGAATCACGATAAACAAAATCCTTGCTTGCAGGAGTATAATAATAACAGTAGAACGATTTGCGGCTCTCGTTATCCGGAATATTAATCTTTGCATATCCATGATAAGAGGTTTCGTCAGTAACCATAATCGCCGCCTGATTAAAATAAGGCATCACATTTGAAACACAATTCTTAACATCTTTATCCCAAAATTCCAATGCGCCGCCATATTCGTCTTTCCAGTGTTTGTTTAAGTAAATAAGCAGATTTATTCTCCGATGCAGTTTAGCTGCAGGATTCATATTTATGTCCACGTGCACATCCACAAAACTACCCGGACCTCCCTGATGAATGCCCGAACCAAGTGAATCATAAGTTGAACTCATCCCTTCAATTCCGGTAACATCGCTTATCCATTTATACATTTCAGGAGAGTTAAGGAAGTCGCGCAATTCATTAAATTGCGGATGATATCTGTCAAGATGATATTCTTCGGATTTATTTTCGTTGATACTCTTACGTTTTACATTCAACGTGTCCAGCTTCGGGAAGTTTTCATAAAGTGTATCTGCTACCTCATTCAATAAAAAACCAGGCAATGCAACATGTTTGCATGGCTGTGCTGAATTAAAAGCATTACGAATCTCTTTCTTTTTCTCTTCGCTTAAATAGATGGGGTTTACTAAATTTTTCATTTACGGTATTATATTGGAGAGCAAAAGTAACAAAAAAAAGGAAGTGTTTTTTTCTTACTTTTGCCCAATGATAAAAGCAAACGACCCTCAATTAAAATCGTGGATAGAAGTAGATAAAAACAGCGACTTCCCTATACAAAATCTTCCTTTCGGAATATTCAAAACACAAAGTTCAAGTCCGCGCGTCGGTATTGCAATAGGCGACCATGTTCTTGATTTGGCAGTTTTAAACAAACTTGGGTTTCTGAAAAATCTAAATATTGATAATTCTGTTTTTACGAATCAATATTTAAATGATTTTATTGCATTAGGCAAACCTACATGGAGGGCTTTACGTCAGCGTATCTCCGACTTGCTGAATGCAGACAATGCCGAACTTCGCGATAACAAAGAAGCGCGGGACAAAGTATTGCAATACATAAGTAATGTGCAAATGCTGATGCCTGTCAGAGTGGGCGATTATACTGATTTCTATTCAAGCATTGACCATGCTACTAATGTCGGAACTATGTTTCGTGACCCTGCAAATGCATTGCTGCCAAACTGGAAACACTTACCGGTAGGATATCATGGGCGTGCTTCTTCCATTATTATTTCGGGAACAAACTTTCACCGTCCTAAAGGACAAACAAAACCGGCAGATTCTGACCAGCCTGTATTTGGGCCAACTAAATTACTTGACTTTGAACTGGAAGTAGCTTTTATTATTGGAAAGCCAACAGAATTAGGCAATAGCGTTAGTACCGCTCAGGCAGATGATTATATTTTTGGGTTGACGCTGTTTAACGATTGGAGTGCAAGAGATATACAAACATGGGAATACGTGCCGCTTGGACCATTCCTTGCAAAGAATTTTGCGTCCACAGTTTCTCCATGGATTGTAACGCTGGATGCTTTGGAACCTTTCCGGACTGAAGGTTATAAGCAGGAACCAAAAGTACTGGCTTATCTGGAATACACAGGAGAACGTAATCTTGATATACAACTGGAAGTAAGTATTCAACCTGAAAATAACGGTGAAACTATTGTTTGTCATTCCAATTATAAATACATGTATTGGACTATGGAACAGCAATTGGCTCACCATACTGTGAACGGCTGCAATATTAATATTGGCGACATAATGGCTTCCGGCACAATCAGTGGACCTACTCCTAATTCTTTTGGTTCCATGCTCGAACTTTCATGGAGAGGAACGAAGCCTCTTAAAATGAATGATGGTACAGAGCGTAAATTTATTAATGACAATGACACTGTAATTATTCGTGGCTACTGCGAGAAGAACAGTGTACGTATTGGTTTTGGTGAAGCCAGAGGAAAAGTATTGCCTGCTAATTAAACTTTAACTTCTATTTCCTTTCTTTATAGTAGTATTAATAAAGGAGGGAACTGAATTTCTTCTAAACAAAATTTAGTAACTGAAAATTCTTTTTTAATATTGACGGGTTATTTACTCCAAGCCAGTTTTGAAGTATGGTAGCATAAATACTTCTAAAATCAACTGAATATTTAAGATCACCTTCACTAAGATTTGACAAATCTGGCATGTTATTATAAATTCCTTTTTGCTTTAGATTAGCACCGTATATTAATACATTACTTGCTGTTCCATGGTCAGTGCCGTTACTAGCGTTTTGTTCCACTCTTCTTCCAAACTCACTGAAAGTAAGCATTAATGTATCATTAAATTTATTTGCCGATTTGAGATTATTAATAAAGGCAGCAATCGCTTCGCTGTATTCCTTAAACAATCGCTGCTGTGTGGGCATTTGGTTAACATGTGTATCAAATCCGCTTAAAGATACATAATAAACTTTTGTCTGCATTCCACTGTTAATAAATGTGGCGATCGTTTTTAGCTGCTTTGCAAAACCGGTATCAGGATAAGAATATTCGTTTTTATATTGCTTGCTCGTTTCATAAATATAACCGGCAGAGGATGAAGTTTCTATCAGCGTCTTATAAAGATATCCAAGATTATCTTCATCAAGCATTGATTTTTCCTTAGCTTCAATTAAACCTTTAAAATAGGGCTCGCGTGTTTCATCATAAAGCTGTTTGACATTTTTTACTGCAATGCCTTTCTTGGTAACGCCTTTCAAGGCAAGGGATAATACGTCATCAGTTTCGATTGCCAAATAAGGATGCTCACAACCTGAGCAGTTGCTATCCAAATATCTGCCAATCCATCCAGTTGACAAATATTCATTACTATCACTTGCAGTATGCCAAATATCCATACTTCTGAAATGTGAACGGTCAGGGTTCGGATATCCCACACTATTGATAATCGTCATGTATCCCTGATCATACACATCTTTTAATGCATTCAATGAAGGATGAAAACCCTGTTGGTCATTTAGTTTTATCACATCTTCTTTTTTTATTGCAATTGATTTTCGATGATGATAATATAAATCATTCTCATAAGGCACAATCGTATTTAACCCATCATTCCCCCCAGAAAGCTGAATGATTACAATATTTCTATGGCTTTCAGAATTATGATTTTCAAATGGTTTTAAGAAACCTGGGATAAAGAATGCAGAACTCGCCAAGCCACTTCTTTTTATAAAATCTCTTCTTTTCATACTCATAATTTAACACATTTGATATTCCGGCATCGACACTAATTGTATAAGCAGTTTTTGAAGTGTACTTTCATTTAATTCATATAATTTATCTTTCTGAACCTGACTTAAAGCAGGCTGCAATATCGCATTCATCACTTCGTCTCTGGTTGCATTTTCAGGAAACATTGATAAAGCTATTTTCCAATCTATTGTTGTATTTGCTTTTTCTCTTACTTTTTCCCGTTGCCTGTTATGCATTTCCATCATTTTAAAGGCATCAGGATCATCGCTTTGAAAATCAAAATCAATCACTCCTCCACTTAAAAGTAATGACGGCAGTTTTAATCTTAGCATTATCGTACTGCTGTCTATCCAGTTTCTACCTCCTGCCCAACCCGCAACATTAGGAGGATAAAACAAAATTTGTCCTAACCCTCTCTGCATTTGCAACAATACTTTTTTGTCGTTATAGTTTATTTTAAAAGTTCGGGTAAGCCCTGTAATAAATTCGACTGGAGATTTAATTTTTGCTCCAATGTTTTTCTCATCGTAAAACCACTTGCTCTTAAAAATCGTCTTCAATAAACTTTCTGTATTATAATTGTTGGCTCTATAACCATCAGCAAGTTCCTCGATAATTATTTCATCTGGATTATCATTTACAAAATATTTATATATTTTTCTGCAAATAAAATAAGCAGTAAGTCTATTTGCTAAAATCAAATCAATAATGTCTTCACCATCAAAGTTCCCTGTTTTACCAAAAACGATTTTGTCTTCATAATCATGTTGTTTTACTCTGAAAACAAAATCTAATGTTTCCCTGTCAAATCCCCAGCCGGTAAAAGCTCTTGCACTTTCTTTTACATCCTGTTCAGAATAATTTCCGTGACCAAGAGTAAAAAGTTCCATAAGTTCTCTGGCAAAATTTTCATTCGGATGAGACTTTTTATTTTGCTGATTATTTAAAAACTGAAGCATTACTGAATTTTTGGAAACAGCCATTAATAAATCTTTAAAAGGCCCAAGGGCATATTTACGCTGAATATTATTCAGTTCCTGAATGGCGTATATATTCTCAATCCGACAGGCGAAATGACCATGCCAGAATAATGTTATTTTTTCCAGCAAAGGATTTCTGGTTGCAGCAAGTTGTTCTAACCAGTACGCATTAAGCATTTCACCATATTCCCGTCTTTCTTTCTGTATTGTTTTACGTTCAATTGCAGGCATCATCTTTATTCCTTCAGGTACGGTATCCTTATCAACAATGTGAAGGTTTTCTGGATACGGACATTCGAATAATCTATCTACGATTGGATCGAGAGATAATTCTGTCAATTTATTTGCTTCATCAGGAGAAATGCCAAAACCTGCACGCCAATATAGATGCTTAATATGTGTTAATGAAGTGCCTTTCATAAATTAAATTTATTGTTTGACATCAGTTAATTTAATAAGTTTAGTGATTTCATATTATTCTTCGACATAATTTTTATTATTAAATAATAATCCCTTTTTCATAGAAAATATTTATCTACTTTTAGCAACTTAAATTTAACAGATTAAAATGAAAAACAATGTAAAATTAATTCTTTTATTATCATTTATAAACTTTTCAATTGTTGCTCAAATTGAAACAAAAAAAACTGCTCAGCCACCTGTAAATAATAATGTCAATAAACCCGTAACGAATAATAATTCTTCTCAATTATTTCTGTTTGCTCAAACTATGCCTTCTTTTCCAGGAGGAGAAGCAAAGTTAAGGGAATATATCATTAAAAATTTTAATTATCCTGATTATGAAAGAACACATGGCATTTCAGGAACATCAAATGTTAGTTTTGTGGTTGAAAAAGATGGAAGTTTAACTGATATTAAAGTTGTAAAAGGAGTTCCAAAAGGATCAGGATGCGATGCAGAAGGAATAAGACTTGTAAAACAAATGCCTAAATGGAAACCTGGAATACAGGGAGGAAAACCTGTTAGAGTTCAAATGAGTTTACCTATAATATTTACCATCCAAAAACCTGCAACTCCAGCAGCAAGTAAACCCAAACAAACTCCCAAGACAAATAATGGTGTTAAATAACTTTCGATTTTATTTTTCATTTTAAAAACTTTTCTGATTTAGAATATGTCCTCTAAAGTGTCTTAATATGAATTACTCCTAAGCCAGAACAGATAGACTAATTCTATTTAAGTTATTTAATGCTTATACGCTAGGCAGTACTTCTTATCTAATTCTTTTTACCAACCTTTGATTCTCTCTTTTTGAACTCTTCCTTGGTTTTAAATTTCATACCCTAATTACTTTTATTTAGTTCAACATTATTTCATCTTTGCGCTTTTCTACTTTCTAAGCCTCAATTAATAAAATTATTTATTCTTAATCCTAAATTATATTTTATGAAAAATTACCGGATTTTAAAAAGGAATATCTCCAATTGATAAAAATGTAAAGGTATTGCAACGATTTTAAAATCGGAATTATTTGATTTTACATTTTTAGAGTGACAATACGTTCGTTACAATACTTAATATTTGTATTTCGATATAAATTACTTTATAAAACAAAAGTCCCGCTTTGATATGACCAAAGCGGGGCTCTTGTTTTTTATAACTACTATCGACTTTTTAATTATCGAATAAACAGTATTTCATCTTATTGTTTAATCACCCTTTGAGTATAAATGATATTATTCTGATCATCCAGAATTCTCACAAAATAGATTCCATTTCTGTAATCTTCAATGTTTGTTTTCATGGTGTTTGCACCATTTGCCAACGGATGTTTTTCGTGTTTCAGTAAGTTGCCCAATACATCATAAACCTCCACAACTACTTCTGAATACATATCCGTATTTACATCTATTGTAAACTCATTTGATGTCGGGTTAGGATATAATGCTGAGAACATATTCTCAGTTGTTACACCTGGACTGCCAATACCTATCGGGTCTGCACAGTTTAGTGTTAAACTTGCTCCAGCACTTGTTCCACAGGCATCCTGAGCACTCACTTTCAGAGCTCCTGTTGTCAGTGTAGTTACATTTACACTTATACTTGTTGTTCCCTGACCCGATACTATGCTTATTCCTGCGGGTGGAAAC
>CAIQBY010000387.1 GCA_903870175.1 uncultured Bacteroidota bacterium | reverse complement strand
TATTACCAACAAATAAAAACAATATATTATTTATCCGTAGATGAAAAAAAGATTACTCTTATTAATTCTTGTTTCACTGAGCAGGCTTGCTGCTGCGCAAATAACACATAATACAGAAGCAGCCATAAATCAGGATTCGATATGGATAATAAATAATTATCATAAGATAGAGCGTTACATACCAATGCGGGATGGCGTTAAACTTTTTACATCGATTTATATTCCCAATGATTCTTCGGAGAAACATCCTGTAATGTTTACCCGTACTCCGTATTCATGCGCGCCTTACGGCGAAAAAAACATTAAGAATTTCTGGTCGCGCAATACAAAGATATATTTGAAACAGAAATATATTGTAGTAATGCAGGACGTTCGCGGCTGTTTTATGAGCGAAGGAGTGTTTGAAGATATCCGTCCTTATAAAGAAAATAAAAAAGGAAATAAAGATATTGATGAAGCAAGTGATACGTATGATGCCATTGACTGGATGGTGAAACATATACCGACAAATAACGGGAATGTAGGCGTAAGCGGAATATCTTACCCCGGATTTTATTCAACAATGGCTGCACTTTGCGGACATCCTGCCCTGAAAGCCGTTAGTCCGCAGGCACCAGTGACAGATTGGTTTATGGGTGACGATGTGCATCATAAAGGCGCATTTTTTATGATGGATGATTTCAGTTTCGATTATCTTTTTGGGCGGCCTCATCCTAAACTTACAAAAACATTTGGTGAAGAGTTTGATTTTAAATCTCAGGATAACTACGAATTCTTTCTTAAGCAAGGAACTCTGAAAAACCTTACCAAACGTTATATGGGCGACTCCATGAAGTTTTGGCAACAGGAAATGAATCATCCAAATTTCGATGATTTCTGGAAGGAACATACTGTAACTTATCACTTATATAATATAAAACCTGCCATACTTATTACGGGAGGATTGTTTGATGCCGAAGATTGCTGGGGTGCCTGGAACACGTATAAAACAATAGAAAAGCAGAGTAAGACTACAAATAATAAAATAGTAATGGGCCCGTGGATTCACGGTGGATGGGCTAAAACGGATGGAAGTCATCTTGGAAATGTTCAGTTTGGCAAAGGAATATCCGATTATTATTACGAAAATTGTGAGATGCCTTTCTTTAATTATTATTTGAAAGGAGCAGGAGATATAAGCAAACTTGCGGAAGCAACAATATTTATTACCGGAGTTAATAAGTGGAATACATTTGCAGAATGGCCGCCTAAGAATGTGGTATCAACTCCAATCTATCTGAATGATAAGGAAACATTGAGTTTCACAAAACCGAGTTCTTCAGCAATTAGTTTTACTGAATATACCAGTGACCCTGCAAAGCCGGTGCCTTATACCGAAGACGTACATCTTACCCGCACACGTGAATATATGACTGACGATCAGCGGTTCGCTGCCAGAAGACCGGATGTTATATTTTTTAAAACAGATACACTTACAGAAGACATAACGCTTACAGGTCCTGTAATTGTCGATTTGCTGGTAAGCATTTCTACAACAGATGCTGATTTTGTGGTGAAGCTGATTGATGTTTTCCCTGATGAATTCAAGTATGGTAATAAAGATGCATATCCTATGGGCGGCTACCAGATGCTTGTTCGGGGAGAAGTGATGCGTGGTAAATTCAGAAATAGTTTTGAAAAACCGGAAGCTTTTATTCCTGATAAAATTACTGAAGTGAAGTTTGAATTGCCGGATGTTGCACATACTTTTCAGAAAGGACATAAGATAATGATACAGATTCAAAGCAGTTGGTTTCCGTTGGTTGACAGAAACCCACAGCAGTTTCTGGATATCTATCATTGCGATGAAAAGGATTTTAAAAAAGCTACTATACACATTTATCATGATTCCGGAAATTCTTCTTCAATTATACTTCCGGTGCTTAAGAAATAAGTAGCTTACAAACTTATATTAAGTTGCTGTTAAGATTAGTTAATAATGTAAACTATTAACATTTTCAACTACCTTTGCCGGATGATTTCTAAAACAAGAAAACATATTGTTGAATGTTTGCCTTTGGGTAAATCAATGGGAGTAATCACCAAGAAATATTATGGCGCGCTAAGCAAACGTATTGAACCATTGGGAATCGACCGCCACTTTGCCACTTTAATCACTATTGATACTACTGATGAAAAATGTACACAACAGTATTTATCTGATTTTCTTCAGATAGATAAAGTAACGATGGTAAGGAATCTTGATTATCTGGTAAAGAAAAAATTGATAAAACGTATTGTGAATCCGGAGGATAGAAGAGAACATATTATTGAACTGACAGAGAAAGCAAATAAAATAATGCCTGCAATACATAATGAAATTGAGGCGATGAACAATATTGCATTAAAAGGATTTAATAAAAAAGAAGCGAAACTATTTAAGGAACAGATTGCACAGGTGATAAAAAATCTGGATAAATTACCGGTGAATGAAGTGAGCATAAAAATTAATAAATAATAGAGGAATGAAAATAAAAAACATTGTAATAATAGTAGTGATACTTGGCGCATTGTGGGCGATAAAGTATTTCTTCTTTCCATCACAGGCAGACCAGGGAAAACAAGCGCAGCAGGGGAAAGCAATGGCAGCCAATGTTTCGGTATATGTTATTAAGCCGGAAAGACTGGAGAATATACTTACCGCGTCAGGCACTATAGTGGCAAACGAAGAGGTAGAATTAAAACCGGAAATAGCAGGCAAGATAATATTATTGCCGTTAAAGGAAGGTACTGAAGTAACACAAGGGCAATTACTGGTTAAGATAAATGATGCGGACTTTCAGGCGCAATTAAAGAAATTACAATTGCAATACGACCTTGCCGACAAAACATTAAAACGTCAGGCAGAATTATTAAAGATAAACGGAATAAGCCAATCTGATTATGATGCATCGCAAAATGCTGTGAGCACAATAAAAGCAGACATTGAATATGTGGAGTCGCAAATTGCAAAGACAGAAATACATTCTCCTTTCAACGGAATTATTGGTTTGAAAAATGTGAGTGAAGGTGCTTATGTAAGCATTGGAACTATTATAGCCACTGTGTTGCAGATAGACCCTGTTAAGATTGATTTTGCAGTTTCTGAACGATATGTTCCGTTTGTAAAGAAGGGTGTGAAGGTCGAATTTAATATCGCAGGACTTAAAGAGAATGTGGAAGGAGAAATATATGCAGTGGAACCTAAAATTGATGTTAATACCCGTACATTTATGGTACGTGCAATTTGTCCGAATAAAGAAAAGGCAATATTTCCGGG
>CAIQBY010000386.1 GCA_903870175.1 uncultured Bacteroidota bacterium | reverse complement strand
TATATAACTCAAGTTGCTAGTTTAAAAATTTAATAATTTGAAGAGCAAACACAAATAAAATTAACTTAATTAAGAAGCCATTCAAAGAAACAGCGTGTATTGTTTTGAGGAATAATTTTTTGATGTCACTTATTGTTGTTTCTACTCGTTTTCTCATTTTTAATTTTTCCTGTATTTGCTTTTTCGTGTCCTTTCTTTTTGAGTTTGATTTTCGTTGTGTTTTCAAAAAGATGGACTGTTTTGAAAATAAATTATCTTCTATCTTGTAATCCGTATATGCACTATCTGCATATACACTGGCTTCTGGAGGAAGTGTGCCGATGATTCTTTCCAATGATTTTACATCTGCTTGTTTGCCGGGTGTAAAACAAAATGATATCGGTATTCCAGAACCTGTTACCAGCAACTGAACCTTTACTCCGTAAAAATATCTTCTCATACTTGCCGTGTATCCTCGCCATTTTTTCCCCTTCACTAGTTTACTTTGAAGTATCCGAATATTGTCGCAAACAGCTACAGGAAAAGAGTCTATAATATAGTGCATCTCACAACATACATCCTTTAAATACATTCCTATTTGTAAAAACAACTCATACAACAGTTCTCCTATTGCGTGTAATCTTCTATTAAATCGGCTTTCACTTAGCATCTTAGGAATATATTTATGGCTTTTCATAAAATGAATCGCGTGAAATTGATTTCCACCAAAAAATTTCGCTGCAACTATCGCTGTTATTATTTCACTGTCGCTTACGCTTCTTCTTTTGTCTTCGCAATGGTTTATCACTATAAGTATTTCATCGATTAATCCGAAAATTGATATAATTTTGTCTGGGGTTAGCATTGGTTTTGTTTTTATTGGTTTGCAAAACAAAATTACAGAACCTACCGCTAACCCTTCATTCTATTACTGTTTTTTATAAACATTTCCTCATCTTCAACTAGCAAGTTGAATTATATTAATATAAGATTGGCGTCTGCTTTGCTGTTTTTAACATCCAATTCTCCAATTTCTAGCTTTTAAGGTATTTTCATCAAAAACTCCCTAAACCACAATTCCAAACCCGATAAAGTCCGAATTTCCGCTCCTTCTCAAATAAACCTGTAAACTACTTATAATTCTCCACCAGAATTTCTTTATTACAAAATGGATATTCGTATTCAATTTGGTTTGAAGCCACAATTATTAACCGGTTTTTGGAATATTCAGTCACAAGTTTCTGATACCAGTCAATCGCTTTTTTGTCAAGGTTAGAAGAAGGCTCATCCAAAAATAAAAGGGGAGTATTCGCCAAAACAGCCAAAGCAAGCCTTACACGCTGTTTCATACCCGAAGAATAATATTTTAATTGTTTGTTTTTCGCTTTGTCCAGTTCAGTAATCTCAATAATTTGCTTTACAGATAATCCATTATAAAAAGGTTCAAACTTGGCTTGAAACTCAATGGATTCAACCAATGTAAACTCTTCGTATAACTCCAGATAAGGAGCAGCAAAGCTGAGATGTTTGAAAATATTATCTTCCGATATGATGATTGCTTCAGAACTTTTATATTCAATTTTACCTTCCGAAGGAATTAAATTACCTGCAATCACTTGTAATAATGTTGATTTCCCAGACCCATTGGCTCCAAGAATAACGTAATTGTTTTCACTG
Source organism: uncultured Bacteroidota bacterium (assembly GCA_903870175.1). GTDB lineage: Bacteria > Bacteroidota > Bacteroidia > 2-12-FULL-35-15 > 2-12-FULL-35-15 > 2-12-FULL-35-15. The sequence continues at coordinate 11,986 of CAIQBY010000386.1, read as the reverse complement.
GAAAATTCATAATCAATCTTCCGAAATATCCATTCGTAATTATAGCGTTTGCCTATGTTTGATAAAGTAATATTCACAGTTGGCAAAACTACTAAAAATTAGCAGAGCGGATAAAGAGTGGCGATGTTTCAATAATTAAACTATTTTTGTTTCCCTAAAAAGAAAAGTACAAAGATGAATTATCAAAATACAGAATCGTTTGCAAGAGAAATGGATGAAAAAGATAGCTTGAAAGGCTATCGTGATAAGTTTTATTTCCCGATGATGCACGGCAAAAAAACAATTTACTTTACCGGCAATTCATTGGGTTTGCAGCCTGTTACCACTCAGGATTATGTGTTGAATGAGTTGGAAGACTGGGCAACATTTGGGGTGGAAGGACATTTTCATGCGCGAAATAATTGGCTTTCCTACCATGAACAATTTGCCGAACCTGTTGCAAAATTAGTTGGTGCATTACCTTCAGAAATTGTTGTAATGAATCAACTTACAGTAAATTTACATTTATTAATGGTGAGTTTCTATCGCCCTACCGACAAACGATTTAAAATAATATGTGAAGCTAAAGCATTTCCATCCGACCAATATGCAATGCAAAGTCAGGTAAAGTTTCATGGTTATAATCCTGAAGATGCAATTATAGAAGTAGCAGCGCGAGAGGGAGAACACTGCATTCGTCATGAAGATATTATTGCAGCTATTGATAAAAATAAAGATTCCGTTGCTTTAGTTTTATTCGGCGGAGTAAATTATTATACCGGACAAGTTTTTAATATGAAGGCGATAACAGAAGCAGGGCATACCGTTGGAGCAATTGTAGGGTTTGATTTGGCACATGCTGCAGGTAATTTAAAAATGGAACTGCATAACTGGGATGTTGATTTTGCATGCTGGTGTTCTTATAAATATTTGAACTCAGGACCCGGTGGAGTTTCAGGAGTTTATATTAATGAACGACATGTAACCGATAAAAACATCCCTCGCTTTGCAGGCTGGTGGGGACATGACAAAGGAACCCGTTTTAAAATGGATAAGGATTTTGTTCCTATTCCTTCTGCCGAAGCATGGCAAATGAGCAATGCACCTGTGCTTTCGATGGCGGCACACAAAGCTTCTGTAGATATTTTTGATGAAGTTGGAATGGATGCTTTAGTTGCAAAAACCGAACTTTTGACAGGCTATCTTGAGTTTATTATTGATGATATAAATAAATCATTGGAACAAAAGTTGGAGATAATTACTCCGAGGGATAAAAGCCAGAGAGGTTGTCAATTGTCCATAGTAGCGCATGGAAGAGGGAAAGATTTGTTTAATAAATTAACAGAAGCAGGAGTAATCTCTGATTGGCGTGAGCCGAATGTTATACGCTGTGCACCTGTGCCATTGTATAATTCATTTGAAGATGTTTACAGATTTGGAGAGATATTGAAGAACAGTTTATAAAATGAAACCTGTAAAATTCAAAACAACTCTATGTAAAATGGGCGAATGGACCATGGCTGTTGCGACTATTGATACCAGAAAAATATTTGGAAAAGGACACATACGAGTTAAAGGGTCTATTAATGGAGCACCAATTAAAGGAGTTTCGCTGATGCCAAGAAAGGAAGGAAACCATTGTATTGCGGTAAAAAAGAGCATTCGCAAAGTAATACGGAAAGAAGCAGGTGATTTGGTAGAAATTATTTTGGAGATAGATACTGATGAACTGGAAATACCATTGGAGCTGCAGGCTGCATTTGAGGCGAGCCCTGAAGCGAAGAAGATGTTCGATTCCTATTCATTTGCCAATAGAAAGTACTTTGTGGAGCATATAACCGAAGCAAAAAATCAATCAACGAAAGAAAGACGGGCTGTGGCAGGTGTTTTATTATTAGAGAAACGTTATCACGAAAAACATGGCAACCAAAGTTAAACATAACCCTGACGCCAAGAGTTTAATTGATGATGGCATAAGCAAAGCAGAGCCGTTTGCAAAAGTTATCTGCAATAAATTAAGAGCAATTATATTTACTGCCGAACCAAAAATGATTGAAGATTGGAAGTGGGGACCGAATTATTATTACGATGGAATGGTGTGCGGGTTCTGGCATTTTAAGAAACATGTTTCGTTTGTATTCTTTCAGGGAGCATTGTTGAAGGATAAACATAAAGTGCTGCAGGTAAATCCAGGCAATGTACACAACAGACATATAAAGTTTACCGATGTGAAAGATGTGAATGAAAAGTTATTGATTGAATACATAAAAGAAGCTGTTGCGAACAATAAAAAAGGGATAAAGATTACGGAAGCAAAAGATAAAACAATTGTTATTCCGGAAGATTATAAAAAGATATTGGTTAAAAATAAACTGTTGCCTTACTTCGAAAGCCTTGCTTATAGTCACCGGAAAGAATATGTGGGATGGATAACTGATGCGAAGAAAGAGGAAACGAGAATAAAAAGAATGAATACTTCGGTAGAAAAGTTGTTGTTAAAACAAGGGCTCAATGATACATACAAGAAGAAGTGATAAAAATCATTTGGCCAAAATAGAAAAAGCATTTCATTTGTATAAAATAGAAAATATGGAAAATAAAAATGTAACATTAGTAGGGGCGGGATTAGTAGGTTCGCTGTTGAGTATATATCTTGCGAAACGCGGATATAAAGTAAATGTATTCGAACGCCGCCCGGATATGCGCAAAGCAACTATCTCTGCAGGTAAATCAATAAATCTTGCACTTAGTGACAGAGGCTGGAGAGCATTGGAAGGTGTTGGTATTGCTGATGAAATACGGAAGATTGCTATCCCCATGTATGGAAGACACATACATAATAAAAATGGAACTACTTCGTTTCAGCCTTATGGCAAAGACAATCAGGCGATATATTCTGTATCACGTGCTGAGATAAATATGAAGTTGATGGACTTGGCAGAACAGCAGCAGAATGTAAAAATCAACTTTAATGAGCGTTGTACTCATGTTGACAGAACATCTCTGGAAACAAGTTTTGAAAATGATGTTACAAAAAGCATAACCAAAATAAAGAGTGATTTGCTTTTTGGTGCCGATGGAGCATTCGCTGCATCACGATTAAGCATGCAACTTTCCACCGACAGGTTCGAATATAATCAGCACTATATTGAAGCAGGATATAAGGAATTAATTATTCCTCCGGGGAAAGATGGTGAGTTTATGATGGAGAAAAATGCGCTTCATATATGGCCTCGCGGAAGTTTTATGATGATTGCATTGCCTAATCCTGATGGTAATTTTACCTGTACTTTGTTTCTTCCTTTTGAAGGAGAAAAATCGTTTGCCAACTTAAAAACTAAGGAACAGGTTAAAGCATTTTTCGAAACGGAGTTCCCTGATGCTGTGCCGCTAATGCCAACTTTGCTTGATGATTTTATTCATAATCCTGCAGCATCATTGGTAACTGTAAAATGTTTTCCGTGGACATTTGATAATAAAGTGGCGCTTATTGGAGATGCTGCACATGCTATAGTTCCTTTCTTTGGGCAAGGTATGATTTGCGGTTTTGAAGATTGTGTGGTGCTTGATAAATTGATTACAAAACACAACGAAGACTGGACGAAGATATTCCCTGAATATCAGGAGTTGCGCAAGCCTGACGGTGATGCAATTGCTGATATGGCGATTGCCAACTTTGTGGAGATGCGTGATAAAACAGGTGATCCGAAGTTTTTATTACAGAAGAAAATCGAAGCCAGCTTCAGCAGTAAACATCCTGATAAGTGGGTGCCGTTTTATAGTAAAGTGGTATTCAGCCCTGATGTGCGGTATTCTACAGCTATGAAAGACGGACAGGCGCAGGATGCGATAATGCAGAAGATAATGGCGATGCCTGATATTGAAAATAAATGGGATAGTGCCGAGGTAGAGAATGCTATACTTGGGTATTTGAAATAGGTTCGAAAGGAATTATTTCTTTTTGTGTTCTATTATTTCCTCTAGATTATGAGTAATCTGCTGGACTATTTTAAAGTTGCTAAAAAATTGTTTTGCTATAATTCTAATAATAGTATAAACAGGTATCGCGACAATCATTCCTGTAATCCCTCCAATTGTTCCTGCAGTTAGTATTACAATAAATATTTCCAAAGGGTGGGCTTTTACAGTGTTGGAAATTACCAAAGGCTGGAAAAACAATGCATCCATCAATTGCACAGCTAAAAATGTAAGAGCTATTTTCCCTGTTAACGGAATTAATTGTGTATAGAAATCCAGATTAAGATTACTGGAAACGCCTATTAATATTGCAAATCCACAGCCAAGCAACGGACCGATATATGGAATTACATTTAATATTCCGGCAAACAATCCAATCAGTAATGCATTTTTTACTCCGAATATGGATAACCCAATTGCTGTCAAGGTGGCTACAAATGCCATATCGCAAAGGATGCCAATAAAATATCTTGTAAGAATAAATTTAGTATCCTTCATAATATCTCTTACTGCTTGAAACTGTTTGGGAGGTGTCAGCATTAGAATTACATCTGGGATGAGATGATCATCTTTCATAAAGAAAAAGGTCATAAATGAGATGGAGAAGAATGCTGCAATAACACTACCCAACAGACTTATCATCCGCTGGGCATAATAAGAAACTTCCTGAAAGCCTAAAACAGAACTTAACTTGGAAGCCATTACTTTTTCAATAGGTTCGCTGTTTTCTGAAGATATTTGAAATTTCTGTAAAGTATATTCCAAATTTTGAAGCGGTTGTTTGAAAGCTGTTACCACTTCGCCAGGATTGATTTTACTTATAATACGAGCCTGTTCAATAATCAATGGAATGAATAACGAAAACAGCCCTACAATTATTGCGATAATGGTAAACAAAGCAAATACAGAACTTAATGTGGTAGAAAGATGTTTTTTACCGATTCTTATTTTAGTAAATAATCTTACAATCGGGTGTCCGATTAAGGAAAGAATAACAGAAATAATAATATAAATTACTATTGTTTTTAGAAACCATGCTATTAAACCAATTAAAATAATTGCGAGTGCTATTAAAAAATACCTGGGTTTTGATTGCATTGATCTTATTGATATATATAAATTTTAAACCTGTCAGGTTTTAAAACCTGACAGGTTTAGTTAATGATTACTTCGCTGCATTAGCAATGACGAAATAATTACTTCTTTTTAACAGTGACCTCTTTCTGGATTATTGAATCTTTGTCGGAAACAGAAATACTTATTTCTTTTTCCATACATTTTTCTTTGTGCATTCCTTTTTTACAGCAAGGCATATCGCCACCCTCTTCTTTCATGTCGCACTCCTTCATCTCGTTTTCACAATTGCCTTCACCCATCATTTCATGAGGGCAGCCGCCATGCATGCGGTGCATCATCATTGGTCCGGGACCACACCTTTCTTCCATTCTGCATTCTCTTTCCATTCCTCTCGGTCCGCAATGACGCATACACATTGCGCAGCAAATGGTACAAACCATTATCATCAGCATAACGATGATGATGGAAACTGAACTGTAAGTAAACCATTTGCTTACTTGTTGTTTGGTTATATAAACCAATAAAAATATTGCTGCTATCAATACGAATAATTCGGCTGATAATAAGGCACAAAGTCTAACACACATCATGATATTTAAGTTTTAAATTAATAATAGAATATTTAATAAATGTAAAAGTATATAAAATTAAAACACGGACATCAAGCATTATAGTATTTATATTTGCCAAAATATTTTGAATGGATTCATTAACACACATCGTTTTGGGCGCTGCAATAGGTGAGGCGTATTTAGGAAAAAAAATAGGCAGAAAGGCAATGCTTTGGGGCGCTGTGGCGGATACCATTCCGGATTTTGATGTGTTTGCCTCGCCTTGCGTATCCAATGCACAGCAGCTATTGGTACATCGTGGACTCACACATTCCATTTTATTTGTAACTGTAATCTCGATTATTCTTGGAATATTATTCAAGAGATGGTTTAAAAATGCTGATGTCAGCAAAAGGGAATGGACTGTTTTATTTCTTTTAGGGATGTTTACTCATATTATTATTGATTCGTTTACAAGCTACGGAACAGGCTGGTTCGAGCCTTTCAGCAGTTATCGTGTATCATTTAATTCAATATTTGTTGCTGATTTATTTTATACTCTTCCGTTTTTAATATGTGTGCTGATTGCTTTAATTGCAAAAAACTCTTCTTCCCGAAGGGTAAAGTGGAATAGATTCGGGCTTATAATGAGTTCACTTTATATGCTTTTCACGTTGTGTAATAAAATTTATATCAATCATCGGATGCTTGATGGATTGAATAAAAAACATATCGTGACCAGTGATTTTGTGACTACTCCTACACCGCTTAATAATATTTTGTGGACAGCCTATGCTGCCGATTCTACCGGATATTGGTTTGGATATTATTCGTTGTTTGATAAAACAAACGACATCAATTATTATCATGTAAATAAAAAAGATTATTTGCTGAAACCATTCGAAAATGATAAGGAAGTGAAATTATTAAAGCGGTTTTCGAAAGGATATTATTGTATGTCGACACACGATAATGCAATTTATTTTAATGATATCAGGTTTGGACAAATGGGTGGCTGGGATAAACCCGATTCGGCTTTTGTGTTTTCCTTCAAACTAAATAAAAATGCCGATAATTCGATGGCACTTAACCGAAGCCGATTTAAAACTTCTTTTGGTGATGCGTTTTCTTCTTTAATAGACAGGATAAAGGGGAGATAAAAGTGCTTCTTAAAATTTTACAACGCAATTAAGGAAGAATAATCAAATAATAAGTTTCTTTCTCTAAAAATGATTTTTACTTAAAGCTGTCGGCAGGTTTATCAAAAAGGAACGTTTTTCCGATATACCTGTCGGCAGGTTTGCCAAAAAGGAGCGTTTTTCTTATATACCTGTCGGCAGGTTTGTCAAAAAGGAGCGTTTTTCCGATATACCTGTCGGCAGCTTTATCAAAAAGGAGCGTTTTTCCGATATACCTGTCGACAGGTTTATCAAAAAGGAGCGTTTTTCCTATATACCTGTCGGCAACTTTGCCAAAAAGGAGCGTTTTTCCGATGTACCTGTCGACAGCTTTGCTTCAATTTTGTTTAAAACCTTCATTAACGCGATTTAAGAGACGAAAATAATAGTAGGGTGTTTTGGAGAAAAAAGGAGAAAACAGGACTTTAAGAAGTTTTTAAAGAAAATAGGAGATTTATTTCTGTTAAAACCACCTAATTTATTTTCGGTAACCGATAGCGGACGAATACATTAATCCAAAGTAAGCGGGAAGTCCGGTAAAAAACCGGCATCAAAAGTATCTGAAGTATGGCAAATACGATGATAAAAGTAACTGCATCGAAATTTAACAATACACACATTAACAGGAATAAACTAATGCCGAAAATAACTGTTACCGCATAACTCACAAACATTGCTCCATAATAAAAACCAGTTTCCCGTTCAAAATCTTCATTACATACTGAACATTTTTTGTGCATTTTATCGAATTTACTTAGTACATAAGGATTATTATTTTCGAAGAAATTACCCTGATGGCAGCGTGGGCACTTATTATTGGCAATGCTGTATAAAGCAGAACTTATGTTTGACATAAAATATTTTTACAAAGATAAGGAGTATTAGAAAGCGAATGTTTATTATTTATAAAGTTTGTGTTATAAGTATGTATTGGGTTCGGCAACTATTAATAGTGATTCAACGAGTTAATTTTGCAGATGCATTATGCTGATATACTTTTGATGATGAATTTAAACGTTAGTAGATTCTCGTTTGTTTTCATGTTTAGGGAGCCCCACTGGAGTATGGGGCTCCTTTTTTGTCCGCGAATTAATTTTAAAACAGGTTAATTTTCGTAACAATTTCGTTCTTTGTCTTTAAATATGACTGATTAATCTTTTTTAAAAGCAAATTAAAAAACATTGAAATACATTTGCATCGGAATAAGTGGAAGGTGAAAGTGCCATTTATTCTTTTTCATACAGTTGGTAGGGCTTCCCGCAGCAATGTGGGAAGCTTTTTTCTTCCCCAAGCTACGCTCAAAATAGAAGTTTAGAATTATTCTTATATTTGTAATCTGGAAATTCGACCCAACCATTTAATAAATATTATAATCTATACTATTAGTATTAGCAATGAGTGCTAACATCATAAGCGAAGCTGAATTGATTAAAATGTGCGCCAAAGGTGACCGACGTTACCAAAACGCATTATATAATCAATTCGCACCCAAAATGATGGCAGTATGTTTCCGCTACTCCAGAAATCAACAGGATGCAGAGGATACATTAATGGAAGGATTTGTAAAAGTGTTTGAAAATATAAGTCAATTTAAAAGCGAAGGCTCATTTGAAGGCTGGATAAGAAAAATAATGGTAAATACAGCCATAGCTAAATTTAAGAAAACAAACCCTTTTGGAGTGATAATAAATTTCGATAAAATACATTACTCAATAGCTTCTGACGAGAATATATATGATCAGTTGGGTGCTAAAGTTTTAATAAATATGATTCAGCAATTGCCACCGGCTTACCAAATGGTATTTAACCTTTATTCTTTTGAAGGATTAAAACACCGTGAAATTGCAGAACAATTAGGCATTTCTGAAGGAACATCAAAATCAAACCTTTCGGATGCAAGAACATTATTAAAGAAAATGATTAACAAAACAAATCAATTTGAAATAGCGGCTAATAACAATTGAGCGAATTGAATGACGATATAGACAAATTGTTTCGGGAAATAGTAGACCCTGCCGAAATGCAACCACCTCCAATGGTCTGGACTTCTATTGAAAATAATCTCGATAAGACACAGCACTTAAAGCTACAGAAAAAGCTTAAGAGATTAGTATCTTATTCGGTAGCTTCATCAGTAATAATTGTTACTCTTGTTTCTGTTCTATGGTATAAAGAACATAGTATTCAAAAAAAGATTTCTGCAAATAATATTGTTTCGAATTCTAATTCTGTAAGTCCTGTTGTTGAGAAAAACAAGTCTCAGGAAATAAACACAAGTGAAGATAAAAGGCCTGTTGAAAACAAATCGGTTGAAATTAATACTATTTCTAATAAAGAAAATGTAAAACAAAATGTTGCTCCATTAAGTAATAAACAAAATACAATTACTCCTATTATTAAAGAGGTGGAAAACAACACACCATATAATAATTCAATTACTTTGGAGAATAATACATCATCCCAAAAAGAAGATGTTATTGTTTCTAATATTCCGGTTTCACCAATAAAAACAAACGTTCAAGAAGTAAAAGAGGAAGTAAAAAACAATACTTCACCTATTGTAGTTGCTCAACAAGAACCTGCTGAGACGGCAAAACAAAATTCATTACCGGATGAATCATTAAACAGTTCAATCAAAATACCGGAAACTAAAACAGAAAACAACAAAACTATAGTTTCAAAGTCCGATTCTACAGTTGATACCGCAAAACCTGATGTATCTCCTTTAACTGTAAAAGGTGCTGATACTGCAAAGACATCTGCTCCATTGTTACCTATTAAAGACTTTAAGTTTTTTGTTGGTGCTTTGTATTCCGTTGATAAAGTGATGACGGGTTTAATAAATGTGAATTCTAATAACAATTCTCTTAACGAAACTCAAAACTATTCATATTCTACCGGAGTTAGATTTGGGTATAAATTCGCAAATAACTGGTCGATTTATTCTAATTTTCTTTATACTCAAACATCTAAATCATTCAGTTATTATCAGGCAACTCTGGAACATGATGACGATGACCATGATAGCAACGTTACTAAAGAATTAGCCACATCTTATGGCGTTCTTGATTTCCCTACCAATTATATAGAAAAACATCCTGCCGGCGGTCAGCATCCGCATCATGATGGAGATACTTTAATTATTGATATAAAAGGAGTACAAAAACTTTCGTACCTTACTATTCCTATTGCATGCCAATATCAAATCGCCAAAAACCGTTTGAGCGGTATCTTTTCCCTTGGATTTTCATCCACTATTTTACTTTCTCAAAGTGCTGAAATTTCCTACGCCAACATGGATACAAAATACTCGACAAAAATTAATGGTCTTAGAGATGCATATTTTAATGGGACTATTGGTATAGGAGTTCAATATAGGATTTTCAACAGGTTATCTGTTTTTATTCAGCCTACTTTTTCACAGGCTTTCACATCCATGAATACAAATACTCCTTATAAAACATATCCTTCGTCTTTGTCGGGTTCCGGCGGAATTAATTTCCATTTTTAATATTTATTTTATTTCTCACCCAACCATTTAGTTTATTATTCGCTCTTCTATATAAGAAGGAATAATAATTACTAATTTTTAATTCAATTACCGTATGATTAAAGCAATTGCAATAGATAATGACTCGACTTCGCTCGCGACATTAAAAAGTATGTGTGACAAAACTGATTATATCAGTCTTGAAAAGGTGTTTACAGATCATGAGAAAGCACTTAAATATATTCGTAAATTTCCTGTTGACCTGGTATTTTATGATATTAAAATGTGCATTGATTCAGGTAAGAAATTATTGGATAATCAGGAACAAAATAATTGTATTATTTTCACTTCTAAAGATTCAAAATATGCTGCTGACGCATTTGATATGAATGCTGTTGATTTTTTAATGAAACCTTTTTCTGAAACCAGATTTGAAGTGGCTACACAAAAAGCTTCGAAATATATTAGCTATCTGCATAACAATTCAGCTGCTGAGCAATCTGACAAGTTATGCGTAAGAGCTGATTATGGATTGAAAATTCTAAATCCTTCTGAAATTCTTTTTCTTGAATCTCTAGGTGATTATGTAACTATATTTCTTGAAAATCAGAAGAAAGTTATTACCAAGAGTACAATGTATGGAATTCATAAAAAACTGAATCAACAGGAATTTATCAGAGTTAACCGGTCATATATTATACCTTTCAGCCGAATAGAATCTTTTGGAAAAAGAATGATTTCGATAGCCGGTAAGGAAATAACAATTGGCGATACTTATAGAAAAACTATTTCAAATCTGTTAATATCAAAATCAAATTATTAAAAGCATTTTCTCTCTAAATAAAGAACCCTTCTTGCTATAAATGTAAGAAGGGTTTTTTATTTGGCTAATTTTCAGAATAAATCCGCAATTGCTGCCAAAGAATTATCTCCCATAATAATGTTCTGAATTAATAACATCAGAACCGCTTAACTTAATTTAATACAAACAGAAATGCTTGTCTTGAAAACCAAGACAGGCATTTTTGTTAATCCGTTTTCAGATAACTCTATTTCTGAATTTGTATTTTCTTAGTAATGATTTTACCTCCATTGTTTATACTGATAAAGTAAAGACCGGCGTCTTTATCAGATAAATCCAACTGAATAAAATCATTGGAGATTGCTTTTTCCTGTCTGCTCATAACTATAGAACCTAAAATATTATAAACAGTAATAGTCATGTTGTCATCTTCTATTTTACCCAGGCCTATATTAATAATGCCTTTGGATGGAACTGGGTACACTGAAATACTGCCATCCGATGAATTCTGATTAATTCCAGTAGTATTTATTGCTGAAGGATTCCATTTATATATTCCATCGTTTGTAGAGCTTGAATTAAAACTACCTGCCCAGCCTGTATTAATATCTAAAAAGGATACAGAAGTAAATGCAACTGAACCGCTGTCAATATTCATAAAAGTAGCACCGTCGGATGTACTGTAAGCAGAACCATTGCTTGGATAAGCTGCTACATCAACCCACATTGCAGTAGTTCCCGGTACAAATGCAAGTTTTGGTGTGGTTACCACATATCCTGTTGGAGTAAATGATTGCCATGTTAATCCTCCATTTGACGTTTTCTTGTAACCTAATGGAGTAGTATCTGTAACAGCAATTCCAACATTAGCATCTTTCATTCTTATAGAGAATACATTTGTAAACCCTGTGGTAGCTGCTGTCCAGGTCAC
>CAIQBY010000385.1 GCA_903870175.1 uncultured Bacteroidota bacterium | reverse complement strand
ATCCGCTGGTTAGATATTCCTTGATTATTTCTACTCGCTCTGTTCTGGTATAATACCTTGCTGATTTTTGAATGATTTTTTCTTTCTTTTTCTTGTCCATTTTTACACTTTTTTGTGTAAACCTATTTCAGGACAAGACACCTGAAACAAAGCATTAAGATAACTTATCTCCGACGACATCAGGTTCGATTCCGCTGCAATCACATTAAGATATGCCACCACACCCTGCTTATATTGTAATGATACCACACCATATACATCTTTTGCCATTGTCACATTCTCTTTCATCAAGGTTAAATCATACAGGTTGCTTTTGTAATTCGCCAAAGCAGCAGTGTATTGCGAATAAATGGTCGATTTAAGCGAAAGTTCTGCCCAGTCAAGCTGTTGTCCCTGCATTTTTGCCCTTTGGATACTTTCTATCCTCCGCAAGCCTGTAAACAATGGGAAACTAACCGTTGCACCTATGTAAGAATATGGATACGCATTCACAAATAGGTTGGAAAAAGAACTGCTCTCATACTCATAATTATAATTATAGAAAGCCGATAACGAAGGCATAAACTGGTACTTGTAATATTTTATAGCCTGCTGCTGCAACTGCCTGGCTGTTTCCAGCTGCTGATACTCTATTCTATTCTCTATCTGCAACTGCTGTGTAGTATCCACACTTATCTGCTGAAGCATTTGAACGGTATCAAAATTCACATTGAATTCTTTATCTGGCGGGAAACCCATCAATTGTTTTAATACGGAGTACTGCGGAGCAATACTTTCATTCATCTGTTTAAGTTGTGCTTTCGAATTGTTAAGCGAGATGGTTGCCTCTTTATAATCCGTTTTATCCACAACTCCTCCAATATATTGATGATAGGTGTCTCTAAGATTCTTCGCCAGCCTTGTGGTATCTTCTTTCAGTACGGTAATTTGTTCCAAAGTAAGCAACAGGTCGTAAAAAGCTCTGCTTACTGTAGCTACAAGGTTTATTTTACTGCTGTCATTTGCCTGCTGCGCCTGCTGAACGTATAAGTGCGCGCTTTTGGCTGCATATACTACATCAGGACTAAGAATAGTTTCGGTAGCAGATATTTGCGGAATAAAAGTATTTGCAATTCCCGCATGTCCCTGTATCAATGCACCTTCCGGATTAAAAGGATTAAAAGATAGAGTAGTGGGTAAAGTATAATAATGTGTAAGATTGCCGTTAAGATTCACCTGTGGCAGCCAGGAAGATAAGTTGATTGCATTGTTTTTTTTTGCAATGGATACTCCAAGTGCAGTTTCCATCACCGCAGGCTGGTGCTGCAAAGCATACGTTATACACTGATCCAGATTAAAGGTCTTTACAGAATCATTCTTATTCTGTGCACTTGTAACCACTGTACAACTCACAATGATTGCAATAACCGATAATACATTCTTCCGCACGCTACAGACTATTTTAACCATAAACTAATTGTTTTTTATCTTTTCAAAACTAACATCCACAACTATTGCCGACTCATTTGAAAGGTTATCAGTAATAACTTTCAGTGTTTTATAAAAGTTGTTTACTTCTTTCTTCCCAAGCCCTTTTGTTGATTTTAAGTTCATCTCATTAATTCCTTTTTTTATTTCGGGAAGTATTTTTCTTGCTTTGCTGGTAAGTTCAATAATATGTTCCCGCCTGTCCTTAGGGTTTTTTACACGTTTTATGTAGCCTTTTTCTACAAGAGAATCAATAATGCTAACCATAGTTGTTTTGTCTTTTTGAAGATAGTCGGCAATATACTGTTGAGTGCAGCTGTTCGCCGAATTTTCCAAAAGTATTAATACAGAAAAGTGTCTGTCAATATCTAACTGTTCAAACCTCTTTCGTATTGCACCAACATATAATTTGCTTGCTGCGGTAAGATATCGTGCCAATGGAAACTCTTCCATTTTATTTACTGATGGTTTATTCTTAATCATTCTTCTCTTCTTGTATGATGCGAAATTAGATATAAATTT
>CAIQBY010000384.1 GCA_903870175.1 uncultured Bacteroidota bacterium | reverse complement strand
TTCTCCTTAAGGTAAAACACTTTTACCAAGAGGTAAAAACTAATTTCCGTCAGAAATTATTTATTTCCATAAGGAAAACTTTTATTTCCGCCGGAAAATATTTATTTCCATAAGGAAAACTTTTATTTCCGTCAGAAAATATTTATTTTCATAAGGAAAACTTTTATTTCCACCGGAAAATATTTATTTCCTTAAGGTAAAACACTTTTACCTTAAGGAAAAGGAGTTTTACCTTAAGGAAAACGTTTTAAACGATAAACAGTATAAATAATAAAACTACAACTGTGGAAGCAGTAGAATTAAATGCCGGTGCATATTTCTACAAAATAAATGCCGGAGATAAAACTGTAAAACAGATAAACTGATAATTATAAAGTAGCTATCTTTGCTCTATGAAAAGGATTTTGAACTATAGCCTTTGCCTTTTATCCCTCTCCTTTGGAGAGGGCTTGGGTGAGGCTGTAGCTCAAACCAACCTAGTTCCAAATCCTAGTTTTGAAACAGATAGTTTATGCCCAAATGGTGGGAGCGAAATAAAATATGCTTCCCCTTGGTATAGTCCTACAGGTGGGAGCCCTGATTATTTCCGCCCTTGTTGGTGTTCCTAAATAGTAGTAGAAAAGCTGCCTTTGCTGGTGTTTTTTCACCTGCAAACACTATACTCTAAGAAGTACCTCAGCTCAAATCCATTAGAAAAGGCTACTTTTGCCGAATAATTATATAGGGAATAAGAAAATAATTATACAATAAAAATCTATCTTTGCGTTTACAAGAGAAACACATAAAATGAATTTTGTTTTTTCAAAACACGCATTAGAACAAATGGAATTAAGAGGAATTTCTAAAAATGTTGTAGAACAAATAATAGAAAATCCCGCACTAACAAAAGAAGAAGACGGAATTAAAATTTATCAATCAATCATTGATAATTATTTAATCCGTATCTTTGTTAACGAAATCAAAGACCCCAAATTAATAATTACAGTTTACAAAACATCTAAAATAAAAAAATACAATGAAGGTTAAATATGATAAAGAAGTAGATATACTCTACATCACTTTCAGCGATAATAAAATTATAGAAAGTGACGAAGAAAAATCAGGAATCATATTAGATTATGATAACGAAGGTTCTATTGTTGGCATTGAAGTTCTTAACGCTTCAAAGAAAATGAAAAACATAAATAAGGTAGAATACGAAGTAGCATAGATGCATGTATTGAAAAATTGTTCCCAAAAAATACTGCCCTTTTTTTAAGAGCAGGATTTTTTTAATTTTCGCCCTGGTTGGTGTTCCCTTTAATTTCTGCAGAAACGTTGGCTTTGATTTTTTTTACCTGCAAACATTATACTCTGAAAATATGATCCGCTAATCCTAAGCGGACGATTGATAACCCGAATTATATAAAAACAAAAATCCCTTACCAATTTCTTGATAAGGGACTTTTCATAACAATTTAATTAAACTATTTCGTTTCCGTTTCTTTTTTAGCGTAACGGGTGCGGAATTTATCTACACGACCTGCTGTATCTACCAATTTAACTTTTCCAGTATAAAAAGGGTGAGACATGTTCGAAATCTCCAATTTTACTATCGGATACTCTTTTCCATCTTCCCAAACTACAGTTTCTTTTGATTCTACACATGATTTTGTCAAGAATGAATAATCAATACTCAAATCTTTAAACACTACTAAACGATAGTTTTCCGGGTGAATTCCTGCTTTCATTTTATTCTTTATTTTATTTTTAGGAGTGCAAAGATAGTTATTTCAATTAAACCTGCAATATTCTTTTAATAAAAATTTAAAGTTTACAAGGTTTCTTGAAGTGATTTTAGTAAATGGAACGCTGATGACGCTGATTATTATGATAAAATATGATTTTTTATCATTTTAAATCTGCTCAATCAGTGTCATCAGCGTTCCATTATTTATTCCGAGGAATTCTTGTAGAGCCATAATTTTAAACCTACATTTGCCCAATGAAAAAATCAATATTCAGGTTATTGGCACGTTTTAATAAATTAGCCCTGCCAAAATACCATTACCGCGATTTAACCAAACTGAAAAAGTGGGAAAAAGCAATAGTTGGATACAGATATTGGGTTACCACCAACGCACTTGGTTAACTTTTTGGTGCTGCCGAATAATTTAACACATAGAACAATTCACTAATAAAACAATTTAGATAATGACATATAAATTATTACTCGCAGCTTGTCTGATAACAACAGTATCGTTTGCTCAGAAAGATAAAAACAAGGAAAAGGATAGTGACAAAGATAAAAAATGGGATATAGCCAATCCCAAAGGAACATTTAAAGAGGTTGATTTTACGACCAACGAAGGAACCTGGATGAATCTGGATATAAGTCCGGACGGCAAAAATATCGTATTTGATATGCTTGGCGATATTTATACAATGCCTGTTACGGGAGGGGAAGCCAAGGTTTTGAGAAGTGGTTTTCCTTTTGAAGTGCAGCCACGCTACGCTCCGGATGGGAAAAAGATTTGTTTTACGTCGGATGCCGGTGGCGGAAACAAAATCTGGACAATGAATGCAGATGGAACAGATGCCAAACAAATCACAAAGGAAAGTTTTCGTTTGCTTAATAATCCTGTCTGGACACCCGATGGACAATATATTATAGCACGCAAGCATTTTACTTCGACTCGTTCTTTGGGTGCCGGCGAAATGTGGCTTTATCACATTTCGGGTGGTGAAGGATTGCAACTTACTGTGAAAAAGAATTCGCAGCAGGATGTTGGTGAACCTTGTATATCGCCTGATGGACGATATCTGTATTATAGCGAAGATATGTATCAGGGAGGAATGTTTTTATATAATAAAGACCCAAACAAACAGATTTATGTTATAAAAAGATATGACAGACAGACAGGCGAAACAGAAGAAATAACAGGTGGTCCGGGAGGCGCAGTACGTCCGCAGGTTTCGAAGGATGGCAAAACACTGGCATTTGTAAAACGTGTTCGCGAAGCATCCGTTTTGTATTTGCGGAATTTGGAAACAGGTGAGGAATGGCCTGTTTATGACAAGCTGAGCAAGGATCAACAAGAGGCTTGGGCAATATTTGGTGTATATACCAATTTTAACTGGCTCGATCCAAAACACATTATAATATGGGCAAATGGGAAAATAATGAACGTGGATATTGATAAATCCACTGCAACTGAAATTCCGTTCACTGTAAATGCAAAACATAAGGTAATTGATGCTTTGAAATTCAGGCAGGAGGTGGCTCCTGATAAATTTATTGTTAAAGTTATACGCAATGCCACTACTTCCGCAGATGAAAAGGTTCTTGTATTTAATGCAGCGGGGTGTTTATGGAAAAAAGACTTGCCTAATGGAACTCCGGTAAGATTAACTTCTTCGGATGCTTCGACTTCGCTCAGCACAAGCTTTGAGTTTGAACCATCCTTTTCTTCGCAAGGTGATGAAATTGTTTATACAACATGGAATGATGAAAATATGGGTGCTATCTGGAAAATGAATCTGAAAGATAAAACACCGGTAAAACTTACTTCCGAAAAAGGAATTTATAGAACACCTCATTTTTCTCCAGATGGAAAATTTATTGTGTTTCAAAAGGAAGAAGGAAATGACCATTTGGGTTTTACTTATTGTGTTGACCCTGGAATTTATTTGATGGAAAACAAAGCAAACGCAAAACCTGTTTTAGTTATTAAAGATGGCAGTTATCCGCAGTTTTTGGGTAATGACAGAATATTTTATCAGACTGAAGAAGGAGAAACTAAATCATATAAAAGTATAGGTATAGAAGATAAAAAAGAAAGAATTCATTTTACATCAAAGTATGCAACATCAGTAGTTCCAAGTCCTGATGGAAACTGGATTGCTTTCATTGAATTGTTTAAAGCGTATGTTGCCGCATTTCCGAAAACAGGTAAACCAATTGATTTATCAGCCAATACGAAGGCATTGCCCGTTACTCAGGTTGCAAAAGATGCAGGTTTGAATATACATTGGAGTGGTGATAACAAAAAGGTTCACTGGACATACAGTGATGAATATTTTACAGATAATATTAAGGACAGATTTACATTTATGGAAGATTCGCCTGCTAAAGTTCCTCCAATGGATACAGTAGGTGTAACGATAGGATTGGAACTTCCAACGGATAAACCTGCTGGATATATTGTTTTGAAAGGTGCCCGGATTATTTCTATGAAAGGAGATGAAGTAATTGAGAAAGGAACAATTGTAATTAAAGACAATAAAATTGAAACAATCGGGAAGACAGAAGACGTTAAAATACCAGAGGGCGCAAAAGTTATTGATTGCGATGGTAAAACAATTATGCCCGGCATTGTTGATGTTCACTCTCATTTGAGTACGTGGAGATTAGGACCGAGTCCTCAAAAACAATGGAGCTATTATGCAAATCTCGCATATGGAGTTACTACTACTCACGATCCTTCTTCAAATTCTGAAATGGTTTTTTCTCAATCAGAGATGGTGAAAGCAGGATACATTGTAGGGCCAAGAATATATTCTACAGGAACGATATTATATGGAGCAGAAGGAGATTTTAAAGCAGTAATTAATAGTTATGATGATGCCCGATCTGCTATTGCAAGAACAAAAGCTTTTGGAGCATTTTCAGTAAAGAGTTACAACCAGCCACGAAGAGAGCAGCGTCAGCAGGTAATTGCAGCTGCCCGTGATTTGAAAATAATGGTAGTTCCTGAAGGAGGTTCTACTTTCTTTGATAATATGAGTGAGATAATTGATGGACATACCGGCATCGAACATAACATTCCTATCGTTGATTTAAATAATGATGTTATTAAATTGTGGAGCGGCAGCAAAACAGGTTATACTCCAACATTGATAGTTGTTTATGGAGGTGTAATGGGGGAAAATTACTGGTATCAGAAAACAAATGTATGGGAAAATAAACGGTTATTAAATTTCTTCCCCCGTTCGATTATTGATTCCCGTTCTCGCCAACGAACTATGATTCCAGATGAAGAATATGTGAATGGTTTTATAAAGGTTGCTAAATCATGCAAGAAACTAGTTGATGCAGGTGTAAAAGTGAATTTAGGTTCGCATGGTCAAATACAAGGCATTGGAGCACATTGGGAATTGTGGATGTTGCAAATGGGCGGTCTCACTCCTTTGCAAGCCATCAGATGTGCTACACAAAATGGTGCAGATTATATTGGAATGGGCGACCAGATTGGCTCTCTTGAAAAAGGAAAGCTTGCCGATTTAATTGTAATGGATAAAAATCCATTGGAAAATATCCGTAATACCGAGAGTATTAAATATGTTATGATAAATGGTCGTTTGTATGACGCTGAAACAATGAATCAGATTGGAAATTATGATGTGAAGCGCAGTAAATTCTATTGGGAAAACTCCAAGGGAAACAGCAATTTCAATTGGCATCAGGAAACAGAAGATTGAAAAATACCCTTTTATGTTCTTCAATTGAGTGGAAACAAAAATCCCTGCTATTTTCGTAGCAGGGATTTTTGTTAAAGGAAAACTTATATTAAGCTTTTTTTACGTTTATAGCGTTTAATCCTTTTTTTCCTTCAGCAACTTCAAAAGTTACTAAATCGTTTTCTTTGATTTTGTCAATCAAGCCTGTTGCGTGAACAAACACTTCTTGACCTGACTCATCTTTAATAAAACCAAATCCTTTAGCTGCATTAAAAAATTTTACTGTACCAGTTTTCATTATGAATAATATGTTATTAATTAAGGATGCAAATATAAATCAATTTTTCTGAGAAATCAAATTAATTTTTAATAGGTCATTCATTTTGACTTAACAAAGGGGATAATTGTAAGGTTGAGCGAAATGTTGTTAATTACTTTGGTAGTTTCTATTGCCAAATATCGAACTGCCAATTCTTAACATTGTACTGCCTTCTTCAATTGCAATTGCATAGTCGGAACTCATTCCCATTGATAGAGTTGAAAGTTGAAAGTTGAAAGTTGTTTAAGTTTATCAAAGAATATTTTTAATGAATGAAATTCATTTTTGATTTGTTCTTTATTCTCTGTATTGGTAGCCATTCCCATCAAGCCGACAATCTTAATATTCTTAAGTTGTGCGAACTCTTTAGAAGACAATATGGCTTCGACTTCATCAAAATCCAAACCGAATTTTGTTTCTTCATTTGCTATATATACTTGCAGCAGACAGTTAATTATTCTGTTGTTCTTAACAGCATGTTTGTTTATTTCCTGCAATAATTTCAAGCTATCAACAGAATGAATAAGATAAACAAAGGGAGCAATGTACTTTACTTTATTGGTTTGCAGGTGCCCAATTAAATGCCATTCAATATCTTTAGGTAACTGTTCGTGCTTGTCAACCATTTCCTGCATCTTGTTTTCACCAAATATTTTGTGTCCGGCATTATACACTTCCATTATTTTATCAATGGGATGTGTCTTTGTAACTACTATTAATGTTACATTTTCCGGTAACGAAGATTTTATTGCAGAAAGATTCCCAGCAATCGACATTAAGTTATTCGCTTAATTTATGTATTACCAGACCGCTTCTTAGTTTAGGTTCGAACCATGTAGTTTTTGGCGGCATTATATTACCTGTATCTGCAATGTCGAATAACTGCTGCATGGAAACAGGATACAGCGCAAATGCAGCTTTCATTTCACCACTGTCAACACGTTTTTTTAATTCGCCAAGACCTCTGATTCCACCAACAAAATCAATACGTTTGTCAGTTCTCAAATCTTTTATTCCCAATAAACTATCAAGAATAAGGTTGGAAAGAATGGTTACATCCAATACTCCAATTGGGTCATTATCATTGTATGTTCCTTGTTTTGCAGTCATCGAATACCATTTACCTTCCAAATACATACTGAAGTTATGAAGCTTTGAAGGTTTATATATTTCAGTTCCTTTATCTTCTATGTCAAATAATTTATTCAATTTCTCAAGCAATTCAGCAGGAGTAAGGTTGTTCAAATCCTTTACCACACGATTATAATCAATAATGCTTAATTGATTGCCCGGAAAATGAACAGCTAAAAAGTAATTATACTCTTCGTTTCCGGTATGATTCGGGTTCTTTTGTTTTTTCTCGTTTCCAACCAAAGCCGCAGCAGCAGTCCTGTGGTGACCATCAGCTACATAAGTATAAGGAACTTTTGCAAATAAATCAATCAGCTTTTTAATTGTAGCATCATCTTTTATTACCCAGAAATGATGTCCAAAACCTTCGTCAGCAACAAAGTCGTATTCCGGTTTTTGAGTGTTTACTATATTTGCAATAATGTCATCAATCTCTTTAACAGCTGGGTATGTAAAGAATACAGGTTCGATATTTGCATCTGTTGCACGAACATGTTTCATACGATCTTCCTCTTTGTCAGGACGCGTTAACTCATGTTTTTTAATGATGCCGTTCATGTAATCGCTTACTCCGGCAGAACCCACCAATCCGTATTGTGTACGACCATTCATGGTTTGAGCATAAATATATAAACACTCTTTATCATCCTGTATCAGCCAGTTGTTGTTCTGAAACTTTTCAAAGTTTTCCTTTGCTTTTGCATAAACCTGCTCATCATGTTCATCCATTGTTTCAGGCAAATCGATTTCCGGTTTGGTGATATGCAGCAAAGATACCTGATTGCCGTGCGCTTCTGCTCTTGCTTCCTTCGAATTTAATACATCGTAAGGACGGGATGCAAGTGCCTTGATAATTTCCTGTGGTGGACGAATCCCTTTGAATGCTTTTAAAATAGCCATTTGTATTGTTTATTATTTAATGTTTATTATTTATTTACCTGAAATGTTTTATCACCTGTTTTGAAAAATTTGACTATTTGATTTGCGGCAGCCAAACCCGCGTTAATATTAGCTTCCGAAGTTTCCGCCCCTTGCTTTTTAGGTGTAGAATAATATCTGTTTTCAAACTGCAACAAGTCGTTATGACAATCCGGTGCTATGTCCGAAACATATTTAAAATCAGGGCGGGCAGCAAATAATTTCTTTAATCCTTCTTCATCAATCACCTCTTTTCTTGCGGTATTAACTACTGTAGCGCCTTTTGGCATCCTGGAAAGAAGGTCGAAGTTAATTGATTTCTTTGTTTTTTCGGTTGCTGGAATGTTTAACGAAACATATTGACAAGTGCTGTAAAGCTCATCAACAGAAGAAAGTACCTTTACTCCATCTTTTTCTATTACTTCTTTTGAAACAAAAGGATCAAATGCATACACATCCATATCAAAACCTTTTGCAATACGGGCAACGTTTTTACCCACATTTCCATAAGCATGAATGCCGAATTTCTTGCCTTTTAATTCAGTTCCTGAACCGCCATTGAAGTTAGAGCGTGCCATAAAAACCAATAAACCAAAGGTAAGTTCGGCAACAGCATTTGAATTTTGCCCCGGAGTATTCATTGCTACAATACCCTTTTCGGTGGCAGCAGCCAAATCAATATTATCAAAGCCTGCACCTGCACGAACAATAATTTTCAGATTTTTGCCTGCTTCTATTACCTGTCGTGTTGCTTTATCACTGCGGATTATAAGCGCATCCACATCTGCAACTGCTTTTAAAAGTTCATTAGCGTCAGTATATTTTTCAAGTAGTACTGTTTGAAAACCTGCGTCTTCAACTATCTTTTTTATGCCGTCCACTGCAATTGCGGCGAATGGTTTTTCGGTTGCTATTAAAACTTTTGTCATTGAGGATGCGATTAATTTATGTGCTGAATTAAAAAGAGCGCAATTTTACTTAAATAATGAATACAAAGCTCTTTTTATGGTGCTTTCTTTTCAACATAAACGTGAAACTTCAAATTAAAACCCAATCGTAATTCCTGATTGGTGAAATGGCTGGTGTCAGGCTGAATGTCTGATGAATAAAGCATTCCGCAGTCCGGCAGCGGTGCAAGTTTTATTAATGTATCTTTTTTAATTGTTTTATTTGTTTCGATTAAATATGTGTTTCGGCTATCAATAGCTGATGAATAGGTGGATGTAACGGAATACTGATAAACAACATTGAAAATCATAAATAATAAACCTGCTGTTATACTTGCCTTTTTTATTATTGAAATTTTCTTCCCGTCAAATAAACCAGCATAACCGGAATAAAAAGCAACAACGGTTACATACGTTGAAAACAAAAAGGAGACCAACAACCAAACTCTTGCAGGACCTCTTTCGACCATAAGATAAGCTAAAATGAAAAAGAATAAAAACAAAACGGACAGTAGGAATATGGTTGAATTGATAAAGAACTTCTTGAAAGGAATGATAAACAATTGCGGATAATCTGTTTTAATCTTTGTTCCAATCAGTATAAAAACCACTGAAAATATGAATATATAAGGTATTTGCAGTGGTAGAAAAACAATAAAATATTTTACATAAGATTTACAAATGATAAAGAAAGAATAAAAGAATCGGCTCTCGGGCAGCAGGCCTGCACGAAGATAATTGCCTGGTGCGACAATTACAATAATAAAACAAATACCGAAAACAGCATATAGCAGAAGCAGTTTTTTATTGAACGGTGAAGAAATAAAGCTTCGCAAATTATCAGCTTCGCGATATTTATATATAATAAACAGGGTAATAAAGATGCCGAAAATTATAGAAAATACTTCGGATGACCCTCCCGAATATATGATGCAGACTATCATTCCGATGTAAGAAAGAAACTTATATCTGCTTTGAAATAAAAAACTGAAAGCCCAAAGATACATTCCTATATTTATCAAATAATCATATAATGCGACATACCAAAACCATGGTTCGCCTTTTTCCATGCTTAAAAAGTACATTAAAGCAACAAAGGACAGACTTGCCAGAAACCTTTGAAAACGAGGAATCGGAAAATTAAAATGGGACATTATTCCACCTGATGATCTGTAAAAGCCTGAAACCAATAAAACAAATGCGCCTAACGGAATAAAACAATAATATATTTGGTTTAAGCCGAAGAGTTTATAGAGCGACATGCCAATAAAACTGGTGGAAAACCGTCCGCACCATTCCATATACTGACTTTTGCAGCTCTCTATTATTCCATACGTTTTTAAAAACCAGATATACCAGTAATCATCTGTTGCGATGCGGCTATGTATGCAAAGTATTGTTATTAAAGAAACAAACAGTAATAAAATTATCGCAAGGAATAACGAATAGCGTTTTGTCATTGGGTTTCAAAACTAACTAAAATAGTTGAATTTAATGAAAGAAGTATCGCTGCTATGGTTTTATTATATAACCGTAAAAGGGACAGGGTACCTGAGAAGCGACGCAACTAAAGGAATCCTTCGAGCGTTACCGCCAAATCATTGAGCAATACTACCCGTTCGGAGTTCAATTTCTTTTGCTCTTCTTTCACTGATTGTATTGCTTCATTTACTTCGTTTGGGTTGAAAGGACCTGCCATAGTAGAAATTACGGTGATGGCTTCCAGTGAAACCAGATAATCAGTATCGAGAGCAAGAGCGATGAAAAAGGGGAGGTGCTTGCTGAAATCAATTTCTGATTCCCAACAGGCAGCAACAAGGATATGTTTGTTTTTCTTTGTTTTCTTAATGGCTGTAATCAGCAGGTCGCCGGCTTTTTCCTTCTTTAAAATCAATAACGTTTCTTCCTTGAAATCTCTGTTTTCCGACAAGGTTAACAGCTGTATCAGCGACGTTATTTTGTCATTGGCTATTGTTAAATTCGCCTCTTCTTCTTCGGCGCCCACTATCTTAGTTACGTATTCTTTGTTGTCGAAATACTTTTTGAAATCTTCCATTATTGATGTTTTGAGACGACAAATGTCGGAATTTTTTTATTAATGGAACGCTTCCTTCGACAGGCTCAGGATGACAGATACTGATTTTTATGATAAAATATGATTTTAAATCATTTTAAATCTGCTCAATCAACGTTATAAGCATTCTGTTTTTTTATTTTCAGCAACAGGCAGTATCAACAAAAATAGGAAGAAACGAACCCTGTCCCTGCGGAAGCGGAAAAAAATATAAAAAGTGCTGTATTGATAAATAGACTGTCGCCCTAAATTTATTTTCATCTAATTTTAATATGGATTTAGTTGTTTAATTGCCATTTTCTAAAGAAATAAATCTTAAAACTTAATGAAGGATTAATAAAACTTCATTAACTTTTCTTAATCCTTCATTAACTTTTTTAAATCCTTAACTAAGTTTTCTAAATCTTTAATAAGTTTTTTGTTTTCGTCAGGTAAGTTTTCTAATTTCTTCATTAACTTTTTATTTTCCTCCACTTGTTTTTCTAAACCCTTCCTTGTTTTTTAGTTTCCCTACATAGTTTTTATAAATTCTTAATGAGTTTTTTACAATCGTTAACTTAGCTTTCTAAATTCTTCACTTGTTTTTTATAAAAATGAGGGAGATTTTAAGAGTTGATTGCCTTGGAATTTGAAGTAGCAAGAGAAGAATGAAACTTATTTGTTTTTGTGAACCGAAATCTTGTAGTTTTCAAAAACAAAAGTTCAATAGTTACTCAATTTAATATAGGATGTTTTCTTATTTAAATGTGGGGAACCAAAAATATGGTTCAGGGGAGCGACTTTCTTGTACTGGGGAACGACTTTCTTGTACAGGAAATTCAATTTTCTTGTACAAGAATGTCGCATTCTTGTACAGGGGAACAACTTTCTTGTACAGGGGAACAACTTTCCTGTACTGCGGAGCAACTTTCCTGTACTGCGGAGCAACTTTCCAGTACTGGAAAATGACTTTCCAGTACTGGAAAGTCATTCCCCGAGACCAGAAATTGGAACCCTTGGAACGTTTATTGCTTATTTTTCAGCACTTTACGTAAAAAGGGTGTAATTTTCAGATTCATTCCTACAAGTTCAGAATTCAGAAAACGGATTTGTAAGTTTTGCTAATTAGGGAAAAAAAGAAGGCAAAATGGATACTCATTTCCTCCATTAATTCAACAAATACTTTTCACAACGACATGGTTTGGCGTTTGCACATTCTACTTTTGTGCCAAATATTAAGCGTAATTGGGTAATAAGAGAATTAAAGTTTTTTTTGAAATAGAGAGATTGTTGGATAAGCTAGGAAAAAAGTAGGGAATATATTATTATCAGGTAGCAGTGAATATATTAGTACTTTTGTTGGTATCGAAAATAATATGTTAGCAGAGATTTCACCAAACCTATGAAACTTAAACCACTTTCTAAATAAAAAAAATAAAAAATGATAAATTTTGAAAATGATTATGTTTTAGAAAATGACAAAATCACATTAAGACCTATGTTAGAAAGCGATTACGATTTGCTTTTAGAATATTCAGTAAACGAACCTGATATTTGGAAATTTAATGGCAATGAACCC
This sequence comes from uncultured Bacteroidota bacterium, assembly GCA_903870175.1. GTDB lineage: Bacteria > Bacteroidota > Bacteroidia > 2-12-FULL-35-15 > 2-12-FULL-35-15 > 2-12-FULL-35-15. The sequence continues at coordinate 12,749 of CAIQBY010000384.1, read as the reverse complement.
AATAATGAACAAAATCTAAAAAGATACATTGAGAAGGCATTATACAACAGAAAAATAGAAATGGACTACCCATTTACTGTAATACATAAAAAAGAAAACAAAGTAATTGGCAGCACTCGTTTATACTCGATAAATCGAATTAATAAAACAACTGAACTTGGGTTTACCTGGTATGGCAAAAAATATCATGGAACATACGTAAATAAAAATTGTAAATACTTGCTTTTACAATTTGCATTTGAAGAACTCAATATGGAAAGAGTTGGTTTTAGAGCTAATAGTTTAAATATACCTAGTATTTCTGCAATGAAAAGTATTGGTTGTGTTGAAGAAGGTGTTTTACGAAATTTTTCGATAGATGCAAATGGAAATAATATTAATGCAACTGTTTTGAGCATATTAAAAAATGAATGGTTTGAAAAAGTAAAACAAAATTTAAAAGCCAAAATCGATAAATAATTCCAGATAAGAAGAAATATAAAACACTTGTGATAATTTATATGCACTAATAAACAATAATATCAAGTCCTTTTCGTTATATGATTATAAATTAATTTATTTTCAAAATATAATCAGGTCATAATGAAAAATTACCCAAAGTATTTAACTTTTAGTAATCGAAATAATGTACCTTCTGTTTTAAATCAAGCCTTTCCGCTGCCTGATTCAAACACTGACAAAAGATATTTCCCTAAAAATAACTTACTATATTCTAATTTTAATTCAATAGAGTATGAACGAAAATTTGAAATTGCACAATTTTTTATCTTTCTAAAAGAAACAATTGAAGTAGAGCATTTTCTTGTTATTCCGGCAATTGCTAATTTAAATAGATTAAACTTTTATATTCCAAATAAAGCGAAAGAAGATTTATACAAAATAGCAACAGATGAAGCTTTTCATGCTGAACAATCATTGACTTATTTAAATAGCTTGAAGCTACAGTTTCAAATCAATTTAGAAGATGATAAGTTACCCCCAAAATTTATTCAAAAATTAGAGTTGCAAAAACTCAATCATACATACGAACAAATAAAAGAATTATTACCAATAATCTTTGGGATAATAACAGAAACAAGAATATCAATTGAGCTTGGACGTTTTGCTAAAAATACTCAATTAGAAAGTTCTGTAAGAGAAATATGTTTAAGCCATGCATTGGATGAAGTTGTTCACTCTTCACAATTTCAAGCTTTAGGTGAATGGCTTTGGGAACAAATGGATGACAAAATTAAACAACTGGTTTCAGCTTCATTTATAGATGCACTATTTTATAGAAACATGCCGGACTTGGATGCTCTTAATCTTTGTTTTTCTTTTGCATCTAATTTACCAATTGAGGATTCAAAAAAAATTATTTTACAAAGCTATACTGTAGAATTCGTAATTGCTGAAATGTTGGAAATTTGTGAACCTACAATAAAGTATTTATTGAAAAACAAAATGGTATCTCAAACACAAATTGATAATCGTATTACAATAGAAAGAGATTTATTGAAAAATAATTTCTTTAATATCTAATCAAAAATTTGATGTCTACAGAAATTAAAATGCTATATTTTATAGCAGTCATCATTTGTTTGGAAGTTTTGATTTACCTTTGGTCGGCTTGGACTGCTTCTCTTAAAAAGGATAATTATTTTGCCATTTCTCATCAATTAATTTTTGAAAAATGTGCTCGGAATTCAGGCAGAGTTTCTGCAATACTGAACCTGGTTATAGTACTTATGATTGGCATTTTCGGACTTAAACGGATTTATTTTGAGAAAGTAAATTTTGATATTTTTTTTAATTTAGTAACCATTTTAGCTATTAATCATCTGATTCATTTTTTTTATATAAGTCAAAATTTCAAACGTAAATCTTTAAAAATTAAGTTAGCTCAGGAAAAGCGTGGAATATTTACATATATCTGTATAACATTGTTTCCAATATTTATTTGGTATTTCAAAAATTTAAATACAGTTTTATATGCGTGCATCATATTACATTTACTAAATGTTAGTTATGTATTTTTGCTTGCATTGAAAACCAAAATAAGGTATAAGTCCAAAATAACCATTCACAATAGATTTGGTATAATTGCTACAATTGTAGCTTGGATATTTGTTGTATATAGAGTTTTTGTATAATTTATCCGCCAGCGCGAGTGTGCCGGCAGCCACGTAGTGTCCCTCTCGTGGCAATTTTCACCCTTGGTCTTCCAATCAAGTTAGCAGAAACACCGCCTTTGCATGTGTTTTTTCACCTGCAAACACTATAATCTAAAAAGTATCTTTGGAAATAATTTAAAGAAAGAAAGGTTGTTGGTGAAAACACCAACAACGGCAAATCTATTCAATCCGCGTCATCAGTGTTCCATTGTCTCCTATCGAACAGCTTCTGTTTCCTGATGAACTTTATTTAGTAATTGAAGAAAAGTATCCGGTTCCTGCGCACCTGAAATAGCATATTTACGATTAACTACAAAGAAAGGAACTCCCGAAACGCCAATATTTGAAGCTTCATCAATATCAAAATTTACTTCTTCTGCAAAATTATTGCTTTCCAGCATTTCTTTTGTTTCATCAGCATTAATGCCTAATGCAGCACCCAGTTGAATCAGTGTATCTTTGTCTGCAGTATTTTTACCGTCAGTAAAATAAGATTTGAATAAAAGTTCTTCGGCATTATTTTGTTGTCCGTGTTGTTTTGCAAGATGAGAAAAACGGTGAGCATCAAAAGAATTAGCCACTACCGCTTTATCAAAGTTATAAGTCAAGCCCACTTTCTTTGCAAGGTTTGTCACATAATCATTCATCTCTTTGGCTTTCTCAACAGTAAAACCCTTTCGTTCAGCCAAAAACTGATGGATAGTTTTGTTTCCATTAGTTTGAATAGTAGGGTCAAGTTGAAAACTTTTCCATTCCACTTCCACTTCATCTTTATAAGGAAATTGTTGCAGGGCAGCTTCAAATTTCCGTTTGCCGATATAGCAAAACGGACACATTACATCACTCCAGATTTCAACTTTCATTGATTATTTATCTTCCTTGATAATTTTTAATCCTTTAGTCCATCTCACCAATTGCGTCAACATTGATTCTGCTGCTTTATGAGAAGTTTCGTTAGGAGTAAATTCACCTTTTTCATTTATAAGCTGCGTGAAGAAAGGGAAGTTAACGCCATTGGTCATCGGCACTACACTCATAGTAGCCAAGTCAGCTTTTAAACTATTAGCTGCTCTTGTGCCCGCAGAAACGCCGCCGTAACTGACAATACCTGCTGCTTTAAATGCCCACTCTTGTGCAAGATATTCTATTGCATTGCGTAGCGGTGCAGGATAATTGTAATCATATTCGGCAGTAACAAAAATAAAAGCATCTGCTTCATCAATTTTAGCGCTCCACTTTTTGGTGTGTTCGTGCTCATATTTGCGCAACATTGGATGATTCGGTTCATTCATCATCGGCAGATTTATTTCTGCCAAATCCAAAATTTCAACAGTAAAGTTTCCATCTTGTTTTGCTTTATCAGCAATCCATGCAGCCACCATTGGTCCTTTTCGACCAGGACGAATAGTGGACGTTATTATTTTTAAGTTATACATTATATATTGATTTTACATTCTTCCGTACATTACAAACAGCGCCATAATAAGGATAACAAGGTTGAAGCCTATCTCTTTCATTTCTTTTTTGCTGAAATGATAAACCATTGCAAATATCATTATTAAACTTAATCCAATTGCCGATAATGATGTTAAAATAGGAAATATATCAAGCAACATTGGTAATACTAACCCCAATGCGGCAAGTAATTCTGCCATCCCAACCAGTCTTACTGTATTTAAAGAAAAATCTTTTACCCAAGGAGTTTTGGGTAAAAGTTTTTCTTTAGATTGTGTTGATTTCATTATTCCTGCCATTAAGAACATTAGAGCAAGGATTCCCTGTACTATCCAAAGAGCGGTATTCATATTATATTATTATGCTGATAGTATTTAGTTCTTGCCGAATTCAGCATTTGCAACTAAAACAACTTCGTCACTTAACATTGCAGCACCCATAGATGCACCGATAGCAAAATCAGAACGTTTTATAGTACCTGATAATTTAAAACCGGCAACAGCTTTTTTGCTCATTGGGTTAGTACCTATTTTTGCTATTGCATCAAATTCAACGGTTTTAGTAACTCCGTGCATTGTCAAATCTCCGGTTACTTTATAAGTATTGTCTTTTACTTTTTTAAATGATTTGCTTTTGAAAGTCAGTTTAGGGAATTTTTCTGCATCAAAAAAATCGGCACTCTTTAAATGTGCATCACGTTTTTCCTGATCAGTATTAATACTGTTTACATCCGCAGTCATTTCAACTACTGCATCCGAAAAATCTTCTTTAGAAGTAGTAATAGTTGCATCAAATGTTTTAAACCATCCTTCCACATCGGATACCATTAAGTGAGTAATTGTAAAACCTAACTTCGCGTGGTTTTTGTCCAATGTCCATGTTGCATTTTCTACCGGTTTGAATGCTACTAATGCTACAGCTGCTGCTGCGATAAAAATTAATTTTTTCATTTTGTTTTTTTAATTATTTGTTATTATTTATTTTATTTTATTTTTTGTTGAACTATGATTATTTATTTAAGCCAAAGCAGGTTCAGTTGCAGCCTGCATCACAAATTCAGCATTTGCAACAATTTTCACATCCTCACCTAATAATATAGCTCCTGTTTCTGAAACCATACCAAAGCTAACTCCAAAATCCTTACGATTAATTTTACCGCTTATGGCAAATCCTACACGAGTAAAACCCCAAGGATCTTTGGTTGTTCCACCAAATTCAGCATCCAAAACTACTGTTTTACTTACTCCTCTCATTGTAAGAGTACCGTGCAATTTGTAATGCTCTTCATTAATCTTTTCTAATTTGGTTCCTTCAAAAACAAGTTGAGGGTGATTAGCAGCATCAAAAAAATCGCCTGTTTTTAAATGACCATCTCGTTGTTCATTGTTTGTAGAAATAGAATCAATGTCTGCTTTAAAATGAACTTTTGCAGTAGTTAAATCATTTCCATTTGTTTCAACTGTTCCTTCAAACTTGTTGAATTGTCCTGTTACTGTAGAAATCATCAAGTGTTTTACTTTGAATTGAATTTCTGAATGTGTCGGGTCTATTGCCCATTTTGTTGTTTCCATTTTTGTTTTAATTTAATTGTTTATTTATTTATTATTACTGATTACTATTTACCGATTTTAAAAGTCGTATGCAAAATTACTTTATGTTTATTCTTTAATTATTGCAGACAGTTTTATTATTACTCTTCTTAAACAAATAAATTAAATATTTGTTTATCGTGACAAAAGTACATATATTTGCTATCCAAAAGTTAGTACTTACTTAAAGTATAGTACTATATTTGAATATAGTTAATTTATAAACAACCCAAAATGATAAAAATAAAGGAACTTTTACCTTACAGTGAATGCACTAAAGCTATACTGCCGGTGCGTGATGCATTGGATATATTAAGCGGCAAATGGAAATTGCCGATAATTATTTCTCTTACGTTCGGCAATAAGAGATTCAGTCAGATGAAAAAAGAAATTCCTGGAATTACCGACAGAATGTTATCAAAGGAATTACGCGACCTTGAGGTTAATCAACTAGTTAAGCGTACAGTTTATGATTCGGTGCCGGTGATTGTAGAATATTCGATGACTAATTATGGAAAGTCGTTACGCAGTTTGATAGATGAACTGCGCGATTGGGGAATACAACACAGAAAAAGAATTATCGGAAAGCATAAATAAATATAGCTATACTATAATAGTATAACTATTAAAGATTATAAAATTCAAGCACATCCTTCAAACTTTGTTCAATTGAATATATGGGAGCCCATCCTGTATCCTGTTTTATTTTTTCGTGGCTGCCTATAATTGCTCTGTTATCATTAGGCCGAACCAAAGCAGCATCAATATGATGAGTAACATTCAGCCCTAATATATCCGCCATTATTTTTATAATTTCATTCAACGATATGCCTTTGCTGCTGCATATATTATAGGTATTTCCTTTTTTGCCTTTCTTAAATAATAAATAATAGGCATTAACTACATCACGCACATCAATAAAATCCCTGATAATAGAAGTGTCGCCGGTGGTTAAATCTTTTATCGTTGAATTCTTTTTCTTAAGGGCAATCAATTGTTTGGCGAATGAAGGAATAACAAAGTTATCTTTTTGGAAAGTACCTATATGGTTAAAAGAACGAGTCATTATAATATCCATTCCGTAACTGTCAACGTATACTTTCGAAATCATCTCCTGCGATACACGCGCAACGGCATACGGACTTACAGGATCCAGCAAATGACTTTCCTTTAACGGTAAATCCTTCGAACTTACATTTCCATATTCTTCTGACGAGCCGATGGAAAGAATCCTGCAGTTTAATCCGGAGATACGAATGGTCTCAATTAAATTTAAGAAGATGGTAGTATTGTTGGTAAAACTTTCAACAGGCTTTTTCCAGCTCATTGCAACGCTGCTGATGGAAGCAAGATGCAATACATAGTTTGGTTTAAATTTCGAAATAATCTCTTCAATATGTTCCTTATCCAGTAAATCTACTTTTTCGAAATCACAGGAAACATATTTATAAATTTTGTAATCAAAATCAGTGGCATTGATATCAATTCCCAATACAGAAGAGGTTATTTTATTCTCTTCCAGAAAATCAAGAAAGTGCTTACTTACGAAGCCCGAAAAACCGGTAATCAAATATTTATCTATATTCATTGTTTTTATTGGGTGGGCAAAAGTAAACAATCAAGGTTAATTATAAAACAATAATTCTTCTTTAATGACGAATTGTTATATTTGCCAAGAAGTGTGGATATTATCTGATGAAATTGATGTATGAGAATTTTGCAAATATGCAGTAAAATGCCTTTCCCGCCTAAGGATGGAGGTAGTATTGCGATGAATATATTAACTGATGGTCTTATCAAGTGCGGCAACCAGGTAAAAGTAATTGCCATTAATACTCCCAAGCTGTTTATTAAGGAAGATGATATTGATATCGATTACAGAACGGAAACTTCTTTTCAATCGGTGTTTATCAATACTGCTTTAAAACCACTTGATGCTTTCTTAAATCTATTCACCAGTCAATCCTATCATATTGTAAGGTTTTATAATATTGAATTTGAAAAGGCATTAATAAATATATTTTCGAAACAACAGTTTGATGTTGTTCATCTCGAAACATTATGGGTAGCGCCTTATGTTGATGTTATTAGAAAACATTCTTCCGCAAAAATTGTTTTGCGTTCTCAAAATGTGGAGTATGCAATATGGGAACGACTGGCTACTGCTGCTGTCAACCCGATAAGAAGATGGTATTTGAAATTGCTTGCACGACGGTTAAAAAAATATGAATTGTCGATGCTTAATAAATATGACGGCATTGCAACAATTACCGATATTGATGCCAACGCATTTCAGCAATTAGGTTGTAAGTTGCCGATTATTACAATTCCATTCGGGATTGATATTTCAAAATATAAAGAAGACAGACCGGCAATGGAGTTCCCTTCTGTGTTTCATATCGGTGCTATGGACTGGATGCCAAATGCAGATGGAATAAAATGGTTTTTGGAAAATGTATGGCAGAACGTTTTAGGGAAGCATCCCAATGTAAACTTGTATCTTGCAGGGAGAAACATGCTGGACTGGCTGAAACACTATTCGATGAAGAATGTAATAATTGTTGGTGAAGTGGAAGATTCGCATAAGTTTATAAATTCAAAATCAATAATGGTGGTGCCGCTCAATTCGGGTGGAGGGATGCGGGTGAAAATAATTGAAGGAATGGCACTTGGCAAAACAATTGTTTCTACTTCGATAGGTGCTGAAGGAATAGAATATGAAAATGGCAGAGATATTTTAATTGCTGATACAGTTGATGAATTTGTATCAGCCATTGATAAATGTTTGTCGGATAAAGCTTATGCAGACCAGGTTGCACACAATGCACGACTGTTGGCTGAAAGTAAATATGATAATTTGATTATCTGCAAAACGTTAACTAAGTTTTATACTGAATTAATAACTAATTAACTTTAAACTTTAAACTTCGGACTGATTTTTAAATGAAACTGTTTGTAATATTATCACGTGTTCCGTATCCGCTCGAAAAAGGGGATAAGCTGCGTGCATTCAATCAGATAAAACAACTTTCCAAGAAACATCAGATTGTTCTATTGGCATTAAATGACGACAAACTGGATGAAAGAGCGATAGATGAATTGAAAAAATATTGTGTTGCCATTTCTATCGTTCCTTTTTCCAAACTCACTGTTTTCTTTAATCTTATAAGAGCTTTGTTTAACGGAAAACCTTTGCAGGTAGGGTATTTCTATTTTAGTAAAGCACAGAAAAAAGTGGATGAATTAATAAAAAAACATAATCCCGACCATATTTACTGCCAGTTGATTCGTACTTCAGAATATGTAAAAAAATATAAAAACGTCCCTAAAACATTGGATTATATGGATGTGTTTTCGAAAGGTATCGAACGCAGAAAAACAACCGACTCCTTGTTTATGAAGCCATTTCTTGCAATGGAATATAAACGGCTGCTGGCTTATGAGAATTTGGTATTCGATTATTTTAAAAACAAAACAATAATTTCCGAGCAGGATAAAAATTTTATTCCTCATCCAAAACGACAGGAAATAAAGGTTGTTCCCAATGGAGTGGATACCGATTATTTTGTTCCTGTTGAACTCGAAAAAAAATACGACTTGCTGTTCAATGGTAATATGAACTATCCGCCAAATGTGGAAAGTGTGGAATATCTTGTAAATAAAATAATGCCATTGGTATGGGACAAACAGCCCAACACAAGTTTGCTTATTTCGGGCGCTTCACCCAACAAAAAGGTGTTGGCGCTTAAGTCGGGCAGGGTAGAGGTTAGCGGATGGGTAGATGATATACGTGATAACTTTGCCCAGTCAAAAATATTAATTGCACCTATGCAGATAAGCATCGGGCTGCAAAATAAACTGCTGGAAGCTATGGCAATGAAGATTCCCTGTGTCACATCTACACTTGCCAACAATGCTATTGGTGCAAAACATAATAATCAGATAATAGTTGCCGATACGCCCGAACAATACGCCGATAGTATTATTGAGTTGTTGCAGAATCCACAAAAGGCAAAACAGATAGGTATAAATGGATACCGGTTTGTACTGAATAATTTCAATTGGAACACTACTACAAGTATACTTGACAAACTTATTGCAGGCAAATAATTTATTAAAATGAGAATTCTCCTGTTGGATAATTACGATAGTTTTACTTACAATCTCGTTCATTATATCGAAGCTGTATGTAACGATACTGTAGAAGTATTCAGGAATGATGAAATAACTATAGAAGCAGTAAATGAGTATGATAAAATAATGCTTTCACCGGGTGCAGGTCTGCCGGCTACTGCAGGTATAATGCCGGAACTAATCAAAAAATATTATAAAACTAAAAGCATACTCGGTGTCTGTCTCGGGCATCAGGCTATTGCCGAAGCTTTTGGAGGTTCGTTACTCAATCTCAATGAAGTATTTCACGGTGTGGCATCACCTATCGAGATTATAAAAGATGATATATTATTTACCGGACTGCCATTAAAATTTAATGCAGGGCGGTATTTTTCATGGGTAGTAGATAAAAACAATTTGCCTCCGGAACTTGAAATTACTGCTGTTGATGAGTTTGGAAATTGTATGGCTTTGCGGCACCGAACCTGCGATATAAGAGGAGTTCAGTTTCATCCCGAAAGTATTTTATCCGAATATGGCAAGGAGATAATAAGTAACTGGATTAATGGGTAGTAATAAGTTTATAAGTTTATAAGTTTGTAGGTTTATAAGTTTAGAAGTTCTAAGTTTGTAAGTTTATAAGTTAGCTAACTTTAAACTTATTTTCGTGCTTTTTAGAGAGGGTAATTTTCTATAGTAATTAACAGCATCAACAAACAAACTTCTCTTAAAACGCTTCTATTGAAGTCTTTTTTTCTTATTCTTTTATTTTTTGAGGGTTGTGCAACAGTTACTTATGTTATCGGCTGGTGTTCTTTCTTTTTTCTTCAAATGTACTTTGTCATTTTGTGCAATTGTGTTCCGATAATAATTGCAATTATAATATAAATACTGATGTAAAAGTCAAAGGGCGAAACTCCCAATTCATATTGTGCCCACATTCTGAAAAACAAATTAAGAATGAATAATCCAAGTGTCAATTTCCTCATTGTCCAAAATCCAACCCAACAAATAATATCTATGAAACAGATAGTTTTTAAATAAATTGTCCAACCATTTTCCATACCTGTACCTTGGATTTGCGTTGCATAAAAATTCCCAGCCATTTCAAGTAAACTTATTAAAAGTCCAATTATACAAATAACAGTAATAATTAAGGGTCTTTTTACTTTAATTGCTAAATCTTGTTTATCCATTGTCATTAATATTGTGTGTTCAGTTTTTTATAAGTGTTAAAATGACTATTCAAATTTGACTTTTATTGGTTGATATAATGATAAGAGTTGGTCTTTCTGAAACCCTGAAATCCATTTTGGCATTTTATTTATTACTCTTAATGCCTCATTATCAAGCAATGTATTTACGCTTTTAGTAACAGTACTTTTTGAAAGATTACCAAATTTATCAATTACAACACTTACTTCCACTGTCCCCGAAATACCTTTCCTCTTTGCTTTTTTGGGATACTTTAAATTATCCCAAATAAACTTTTGAAGCCCGTTCAGCCCTCCTGGAAAGGAAGGTAATCTATCAGCAGTTTCATAATACATTGTGTCCTTCCCTTCCGAAGTATAGCATACACCTTCTTTTCTTTCGTTCATTGTATAAAAGGCTTTTCTTTTTATTTTGCCATTTGGAAAATAAGCAGTTTGTTCTCCATCAAATTGAAGTTCTATACTATTTGTAATAGACTCAACACTTCCGTTTTCATAATAATAAGTTTCTTTATCCTTTCTTTTATTGTCTTTGCCATATGTGTATTCTACTTTTTTTAAAAGAGTGCCATTTATAAAATAAGTTTCTATACTGCCTGATTTGACAATAGTATCTGTACTTTCCTTATAAATAGAATAAAATGACGCTTTTGCGCTATCCACAAATTTTCTATCATAGTCAATATATAATTTTAAGTCTTTTTGAGCACTAGTATAAAAGGAAAGAAAATTTAAAAAAATAAGAGCACAATAACATATAATTGATTTCATATAATAGTTGTAATCTTTAAAAGTTCATTTCTGCTAGCATTTTTAGGTTACGGTCTTACACTTGCACCTAACCTTTAGACTTGCAATCAAAATCTAAAAGTAGATTAAATTTGTATATAAACAGAAAAAGAAATTAACCGAAAGCAGGGCGACCTATGCGCTAACAAGGTATTATGACCTATCAAACGATTAAGTGCCCTGCCTTCTCGGTTATGTCGACTCAGATAGATATTCGGGTTAGTGGCCCATTATTAAGGTTTCGAGCAATACATAACCATTGGTTAACTCTTTTTTGCAAACGTAAAATTATGAAAAATATGAAAGAACAAAAACAAAAAAGTTTTATCGGAATTGATGTTTCCAAACTTACCCTTGATGTTTGTATTATCAATCATGAAGGTTTACAGGAACATCAGCAGTTTGAGAACAACAAAAAAGGGTTTAGGAAAATACAAACCTGGTTGGTTTCAACAAAAGTATTTAGTTACACCAATGCTTTGTTTTGTATGGAGCATACAGGCATCTATACTCGAGAACTGGTGGAGTATCTGCTGATGCAGGAAGCTAAAGTGTGGATGGAATCAGCACTTCATTTAAAACGCAGCATGGGAATGACCAGAGGTAAGAATGATAAGGTGGATGCTTATCGCATAGCACGCTATGCAATGACCAATGGCGACAAGGCTAAGCTGGTAATGCCGGGCAACAAAACGCTTCAGCGAATTAAAGATTTAATGAGCAATCGCAAACGGCTCAAGAAAAGTATTCAGTCGCTAAAAGTATCTGTAAAAGAACTTAAGCGAGTGGATAAAGCAGCTGGAAAGGAGTTGGAACTATTTAGCAAACCTGCATTAACGGGTCTTATAAAAAGCAAACAGGCGATTGAAGAACGAATGCTGGAATTAATTAACTCGGATGAAGAGTTGAAACGAATCTTTGAATTGGTTACTTCTGTAAGAGGAGTTGGTACTGTATTAGCAACTGAACTGATGGTATATACTCATTCTTTTACGCGAATGACAAATGTAAAACAATTGGCTTGTTATTGCGGTGTAGCTCCTTTTTCCCATACATCAGGCACCAGTGTAAAGGGAAGAATAGGCACATCCAATTTTGCTAATATGGGCTTGAAATCTACTTTGCATCTGGCAGCTATATCGAGCACACAATATGTGCCGGAACTAAAACAATATTACATACGAAAAGTGGCGGAAGGAAAGAAGAAAATGAGTGTTATCAATGCAATAAGGAATAAACTATTAAATCGGGTGTTGGCTGTTGTAAAAAGAGGGACTCCTTATGTGGAAAATTATTCGCAAAATAATTTGGTCATGTCATAGATATCGTTTGAAAGATTTATGAAGTAAAAAAAAGGGGGTTTCCCGCAGACGCTGCCAATTAAGCGATTCAGCCCCCCTTTTTTTTATTTCATAAATCTTATGTGCTTGTTGCAC
>CAIQBY010000383.1 GCA_903870175.1 uncultured Bacteroidota bacterium | reverse complement strand
GTACAAATAGGCGTTTTATCCTGCGTTATCTGATACCCTTTCGGCAAATCAGCATAAAAATAATTCTTCCTCGCATACTCATTCACCTCACGGATAGTACATTTGCAAGCCAATCCCAACCGCACCGCAAACTCAATCACCCGCTTATTCGTCATCGGCAAAGTACCCGGATGCCCAAGCGACACCACACTCACATTCGTATTCGGCAACACACCAAACTCAGTCGAATCGATCGAATAAGCCTTGCTTTTAGTAGCCAGTTGCGCATGAACCTCCAACCCAATTACCGCTTCGTATTTATCGTAAATACTCATTTATCTCACCTTATTTTTAAAGAATGCGAAAGTACGAATTATTTCATTACCCATTTTCAGCACATTAATCAACAAAAGCCAATAAATATTAATTAAATATTTTCGGTCCCTGAGCTTGTCGAAGTTGGTCCCTGAGCTTGTCGAAGTTGGTCCCTGAGCTTGTCGAAGGGGGCGAATCACCTTCCTGCCATCCATCAAGTTCCTCCCTGCCCTCACGCGGTATCTTTTTTTCTTTTATTTTTTCGCTGCGCGGCTACGGCAAAAAAAGGATACTTCACGCGGGTCAGGCGCAGTTGCAAGTGTAGTGTTCTTTATGAAGTTTTAGGTGATTTGTGTAGTGACGGGACGCCACTGAATAATTGTCACGAGTCGAAAAGACTCGCGCCTGCGAGGCAACTTATTTTTTTCTTATAACTAGGCATTTTGAAATTAAATCATGTAAGCCTTGCTTTCTTGCTGTAAAACAAATCATTATATATCCAATAAATATTGTAATATTGGAAATGTATTTAGAGAGGTTTCGTAAAATTGACTTAAAAAATGAAATTCTTTCGCCATTTAAATCTGTTACAATTATTTTAACCATTATTTTTCCAAATGTTGCTTGTTTTGAAGATGATTCCATAACAGCAAAATAAAGTAATGCAATAATTACTTTTATAAAATAAAGAATACTAAAAGAATTGTAAATTCCCATTACATTTAGAAGTAAATATAAAAACCATGTGGAAGGATATTCTTTTTTTATTTCAAAAACATTAAAATGATGAGAATCAGGAGTAATTCCAATCAAAATAATAAAACGATTTAAAATTATAAAAAAAGTCAGTAAAATTAAACAATCAATTAAACAAGCTAAAAATCTTAACCAACAACCTGCATAATATTTATCCGGTACCATAGTATTTTACTTTTAAGATAATTAAACAAAAATTATTATTTATTATTCATTAAGAATGCTGAGTGCAGAAGCGACTATTCCACAAATAATCCCACATGCCAAAGCAGGAAGTTGAAATTCTGGACCTTCATTTCCTCCACACGCATCCCATCCATCCATAAACCCCTGTATGTCATCCAATACCCATTCAGGAAGCTTAGGTCTTGGTAATGGACCTATTGGACGAGGTGGTTTTAAAGGGTGAACAGTAAGGGAAAATTTTATTTCTTGTACCCCCAATGAATCGTAAGGGCGTAAACGATACCAAGCAGAACTTCTATTACTAAATTGATGATACCAATAAAAATTACTGTATTTAAATACAGAAATACTGGATAAAATAACTTCCTTTTCAGATTTAGATAAATTAATATTATTTACGATTTTGTTTTCATATTTAATACAAATATTATTTAGCTGAATTGCGTCATAATTATTATTAATTGCATCAAAAAATTCAGTAAATTTTTCCATTCCTTCATTTGAAATAGATCGTTTAGTAAATAAATTCTCCACCAACCTATTAATATTTTTCAGATGATTTCCGTTCTTTCTAAATTTTAAAGCAAAATCTATTACATCATTACATGGCTGATAGGACGGTCTAGATTGTTGCATAAATTTAACTACAACAGAAAATACTTTTAGATTTAATGATTCGGCACTTTTATTTGAATTTAGATTTAAATTCATATTTTTAGCTACAAAATCTAATCCATTATTATGCATAATACCTACATTATCATATGGATTATTAGGATTCGAAGGGCTAAAATATTTTGTATTTATATTAATATTTATCATGTGGATTAAATTAAAAATTATATCCTTCCATTTAGAATGAATTATTTGATTATTTGGGAGGAAACCTATAATGCATTTACACGTATCCTAGGCACCCACATAAACATAATTTTACCACATGTAATAGTAAGTGCCGCAGTTAAAGCAGAAATAATATTAATACTTACAATTTCATCAGTAGTCTCTATTAATCCTTTTGAAGTTGTACGTGCTCCTATCAGCGACCCTTCCATACCTATTGCAACCCAAAATGGAAGATTAGCCGTTGGAGAAACAAGAGCCCCACTAAAATAACTTGCCCAATCACCAGGTGTAGTTATTTTAGCTAAAAAATAACTATATGCAGTGCTTCCAATCATTGTTGCCAAAAACAAAGGTTGTTGTTGGTCAACCGTTAAATTATTTTTTGTAATATTATCTTCAATATCTCTAATTCTTACTCCGAGGGTATCTACAGTTAAGCCATTAATAAATGATGATCCTATCATAAGATTAATAAATTCCCTTTGTTCTAAACTATACATTTCAGAAAGAGTACTATTTATATAACTATTAATACAATTACGTATAATTGATCTTAATTCAACTTCTTGAACAACAGTAATACTTGTGTAATATATACCTGAAATGTAATCAAACACTGAATTTTCTAATTCTGAAGTGTCTGTTGGTCCGTCGGCAGCGATGGCTTCTAAGCCATCTGCATATTGTTTACCAATTAATAAATACGGATTGATTGTGGGTTGCATTGTAAGAGCCATAACTTTTTAGATTTAAATTGTTAATAACAATTGCATTTTGTTTAGCAAAAATAGTAAACAATTTAAATACAAAACAAATATTTTAACAGTTATTTTTTGAAAAGTATATATTTTTCTACTTTTTCACTCTTCTTTTGTCATTTTTTGTTCGTCATTTCTCCCCCTCCATTTCCCTCATTTCCCTCCACCACCCCCCTTTTTTTTACCTCAAAACCTCTAAAACCCCATTAAAAACTCAAAAAGTCGTTTTGGCAATAATTATAGTTCATTTAAAGCGAAAAAAACTTTTTTTAAAACTCGCTCGCGCGAGCATTCTGCTCGTGCGTATTATTCAGTGGCGTCCCGCCACTCCACAATACAATTTTTTACAACCGTAAAAGTAACATTTTTTTCCACCAATCATTTTCAAATTACTCTTTCTATTTCAACATCCTTCCCTCTCTGTGAACCTCTGTGTCTCCTCCTTTTCCCTCTGTGTAACATAAAAGCCGAAGGCTTCAATCATAATTGCAAATCAAAAATCTTATTTAATCCTAACCAATCAT
>CAIQBY010000382.1 GCA_903870175.1 uncultured Bacteroidota bacterium | reverse complement strand
TAGCATTGGCTTTGTTTTTATTGGTTTGCAAAACAAAATTACAAAACCATCTGATAACCCTTAATTATATTACCTTTTGTTATTAACAGCCTGTATCCTTTAACTAGCAAGTTGAGTTATTTAATTAAAATATTCGAATCGTTTATAAAGTGAATTACATTATCAGAAGACTCACATTCAATAATTCCTCAAATATAATTCTAATTCTCTATCATAATTAGCTATTAGTTAATGATTGAATTGATATTTGTCTGCTGGATGTGATGATGCCTAAAATGGATGGATTCGCACTTGCAAAAGAAATAAGAGTATTAAACAAAAACATTCCTGTTATTTTTATTACTGCAAAAAGTTTGAAAGAAGATAAATTGAAAGGTTACAATTTGGGTGCTGATGATTATATAACCAAACCTTTTGATGAAGAGGAACTGCTCTGGAAAATAAAAGCTGTTGTGCGCCGAATACCTGAAAACAAAAGCGATGGCAAAGCAGAAGTTGTTACAATTGGTAACTATAGTTTCGATTATTGCAATCAATCATTGACTATTGATGGAAAAACAAAACGAATAACGGAAAAGGAATGTGATATTCTTAATTATTTATCTGTACACCGAAATAAAGTAATAAAGCGGGAAGATTTGCTGAAAGGGCTTTGGGGAGAGAATGATTATTTTTTGGGAAGAAGCCTTGATGTGTTTATTACTAAAATACGCAGATACTTGAAAGAGGATGAAGACTTAAGTATTGAGAATGTATTTGGTGTAGGATTTATTTTTAATGTACCTGAGAAATAGATTTTGGCTTCTGTTCGTCGTTTCCCTTCTAAGCGATAAGCTGAAGCGTTGAATTGTGCGGCTGGGCTTAGTGTTTAGTTTGTTTGTAAGCTTGGCTTACTTTTGTTGTTTGTAAGTAAAACTTACAAATTATAAAACCACACTAAGCACCTTCACACTTTGCTTATCGTCAGCTTAGCATGTACTGGGGGCGTACTGGTTACAACGATTAAAGTTTATATTATAAACATACCAATAAAAAAAACTACTTTTGATAAATGAAAAAGTTTTTCATATTAATATCAATTATTTGTTTACTTGTTTCTTGCAAAAAAGATGAACAGCAAGCTCAAACTTATCCTCCTGGTCATGGTGTTCCTAATATTACCGGTCCATTTGATTTTACACCAGCCATTTTAAAGCCTTATAAATTCAAAACAGGTAGTTATTGGGTATATCAAAATGATAGCACAGGTATTCTTGACAGTATTCTTGTTATACATGACACAGTACTTGATGAAACATATGGTATTTCGAGTTCTAATTATTTTAGTTTTACAGCATATTATTCAATTAACTATTATGATTATACTTTTTCAAAGTCATACACAGAAGCATTAACCACAGGATACAATATACTTCCAACGGCAAGTATTTTTAGGGCAACACCAGGAGAGGCAACACAAGGGCCTTATCTTGTTGCGCTTGGAACGCCTACTTTAATGTTTCCTCACGATTCAAGTTATGCTTTCTGCTGTTCAAAGTATGTTGGTGCCATTACATCATTAACTCTTAATTCAAATACTTTCAATAATATTAATAAAGTCAAAATAACTAAGGCAGCAGAATGTATGGTAGATTTCCCAAATGATACTTACCTATATTTTACAGACACGATAGGAATTATAAAAAGAGAAAACATATTAAGTACTACCAATATCGATTCTTGGTCTATTAAAAGATGGCATGTTATAAAATAGTGCCTTCGTAGTAAAATACTTTAGCAATTTTTATCCTATTAGAAACTCATAAGCCAAATTGTTTTTTAAAATGAACCAATACTTGAGTTATATATATAAGTATCTTTCTTAGTTTACTTCCCTTTCCATCACCAAACTCACTGTTTAATGCTATTTGCAACTGTTTTTGTCTGAGAAAAAGCAGCCTTTTCACAAAAGAACATCCCTTTTTTCCGACATATATGGGAACTTATGTGGCGAAAGTGGAAACTTATGCGCCATATATGGAGCAAGTTTCGCCATATATGTTTCATTTTCCACTGCATATGTTTCATTTTCCACCGCATATGTTTCATTTTCCACCGCATATGTTTCATTTTCGGCTGGAAAACCGTCCATATTTTTCACAAATGGATAGTTTTTGGCGGAAAACGAACTGACATTTTGAAAGAAAAGGGTGGCTTTTAAGGTCTTTTTTTGATGTATTTATTGCTTGTTTTCCTGCTCTTTTATGTTGTTTGGTCTGAATTACTCCATCTCATTTCTTTTATACAACGGCAGCCCAACCTGCTTTGCCAGGGCTTCTGCTCCCAAATCTCCTTCTTTGCTGAATGCCCATACAAATAATGCTTTCAAAGGATGTTCCTTTTGTATGTTTTCAATGGCTGCTAGCGATAGTTTCTTTGCTATTCCCTTTCTCCGGTACTCTTCCAGCACCATTGCCGAACATAAATATACCGTTTCATATTTTGCATTTAAAGGTGTTAAATCGAAGAGTTCTTTTTCGGATATTTTCTTTTCAAGAAACAGGTTCATCAAATCAAGAGTAGTAGGTATAAACAAAACCCAGGCTACAGGACCTTTTCCATCATCATATTCTGAAACGGACGATGGATGTATTTTCTGCAAACGCTCTATTACTTCTTCATTCACATCCAGTTGGTCCGGGTCGTTCTTGGTGGCATTATACTTAATCCTGCTTTTGTGCCGGTAGGAGGAGGCAACTTAGTAAAAGTCACGAATCAAATAAACTCGTTCCAAAGAACGTATGTCATTTTGTTAGAACAGGTTTAGAATCTCTATGTTTTAACCATATCAACATACCTGATAACACAAGGTCTTTAACATTACTATGTTTTTCAGTTATCTCCTTATACTCATTTTCTGTACCCTTAGTATCTGTATCCTTACTATAGGTAAACGATTTGTCTGGTGCATTGTAATATAATCTTGGTTCAATAATATTGTCATCCATATCCCGAATTGTAAGATGGCTTAATTTACCATTTATAACAGGGGAGTAAAAACGAAACATCTCCTCTTTTTTTTGACCGCCAAAGACTTTTAATATTCCTTTATATACGGTCTGTTTATTACCATTAACCACAGGATGATCTGTAACAAATGTTTCAATTGTAACTCTCCAAAGGCCTGATTCAATAGTTTGCCCACATACATATAGCCCATTAAACATAACTATTAACATTGCCGAAAAAAATGTTTTTGTTTTCATAAAACTTTTCTAAATCTTCTATTGCAAGGCTAAATATAAATACCTTGATTAACAATAAATGTCAATGTTTGTTATACTATAAATCATTATTCAACTTCCTGTCTTAATATTAAATCAAGAAAAATTATCGAATAATTAGTTTTTTACTTTTTACGTTTTCGTTTGAAGTAGCACTTATAATATAAATTCCGGGAGATAATTTTCCTTCCGGGTCAACAGCAAAAACATTTTCCCCGGTAATTTCTAATATTAAAATTTCCGAATAGGTTTCTGCTCCCTTAATGTCATACACTACTACTAATATTTTCTCCCCTCTGGCTGCGTTTATCGAATACTTCATCGTTTCCCTTGTTCCTGGGTTGGGATATACATTTAAAGAGAAATCAGCAATCTCCGTATTATCACTTGTAACACTGGCATCGTTAATTTCATCCTGTGATACAGGTACACCTTGTGCTGTCATCTTGAAGGACGATAGAATAAGAAATAAACCTATTGTAATTATTTTAAAGTTGTTTAAGGTTTTCATTTTAATGAATTTATAATTGTTAATATTTTTTAGTTAATACAAAGGTCTGCAACTTTCAGAAGACAGGCATTACATAATTCTTTTAACAATTTGCATCATTTATCTATTTAAAATTTATTAAAATGAAAATAAAGCATCGCATCCTTTGCTAACGCAGTATGTTTCTCTTGAGTTGAATATTTAAAAGCGTTCTGCTTTTTTGCTGGTAATCCAGTAGGTTCGGGATTATTTAATAATCAGCATCCCGAAGTTAATTCGGGACAGGCTGAGTGAAGACATATCGCGCCGCTGAGGTGCGTGTTTCAATAATTAATAAATTTATTATTGTTGTTGATTCGGAACATTAAACATCCATCGAATTCCGAATCTGTCAAGGCAAACACCCCAATAACTCCAGAACTCATCATGAGGTGCAACACTTTCAGTACCTCCTTGAGAAAGTATATTGTAAATTCGGTCGACTTCTTCTTTAGTGTCGGGTTCTAAACTGATTGTTGTGTTGTTACCGATTTTAAGTTTATGTCCCATGCTTTCAAGCATGTCTGTTCCCATGATGTTGGTACCACCTAAAATTGGAAGTGATACATGCATCACCATTTTTTTTTCAGCATCGGTAAGTTGCGGCATTCCTTCTTGTTGAGGGATGTCTCCCATTCGCATGATGGGTGCAGCCCATTCTGTTTTGAAAACTGATTTGTAACAGTTGAATGCTTCTTCTGCGTTGCCTTGAAAATTCAAGTAGATGTTTGTTTTTGCCATTTGATTATTAATTTAATTGTTATTATTTATTTGTTTGCCACTCTTATCAGTATTCGGTTGCCCTTTTTTATTTATTCCACCACCACTTTCCTATTCACAACATTCTTATTTTCATCTTCAATACTTACGAAGTAAATACCTGCTTTCATTTCCGCTTTTTCTATAACAAGTTGTCTGCCTGTAAAGTTAATAGTTTCAATTTCTTTTCCAACGATATCTGTTATTTTTATTATTGTATTCAGTTGTTCTTTTGCAAAAACAATGTTTGTTTGCGAATCGAATGGATTTGGAAACACTGTTATATCTGATGTTTGGTTTAGTTCGCTTATACCTGCTGATGAAACAGCACTTACACGGTATGCAACTGAATTAGAGGAAATAGTATCCACACCATAACCTGCAATATATTGTCCGTTGGATGACATGCAACTTGCAGCGGAAACCTGAATAGCACCTGTAGATAAGCCTAAAACAGAATGTATGTATGTATTCAAATTTTGCAGGCCTCCGGCAGATGTCCAGATAAAAGGTGTTTGAGGGTCACCGAAAAGTGCACCGTCAAACCAACCTACAGCTATAGTTCCATTGGCATTTATACCCGATACATAGCCTGCACCGGTATTAGGCAAACTTCCTAAATTAATTACTCCCGTAGGTCGGCTCCATAGCCATGGTTGATTATTGTTGGCATAATCGCCGTAACCACCTATCCATACACCGTTAGCCGAAACAACGCTGCATTCGCCCAGCTGATTATAATCGTCAGCAGCACTTAATGTAGTATCTACAAGTAAATATTTATTACGAAAATATCCGCCGGCAGGGTTTTTTAGCCATACTGCCGATTTCCAAGGTCCATTAAAATCCTGCCAGCCTACCACCACTTTCCCGTCATAACTAGCTGCATTGGCACGTGTACCTGCATGAATGCTGTCGTGCAGGCTTCCCAAATCCATTATTCCTTCTGCCTGATTCCATGCTACAGCATGAGCATAAGCAGCCCCGCCGGCAGTATCTGCCCACGATAATCCTACCACTGTATTACCATCACCTGATATGCCAAAGCCGCCACCAACGGTACTGTCAACAACAAAACCTAAACTGCCGAGAACATTCCATTGGTGTGTTGTTTGATTGTAATGCGACATTTCAGCACCTGACGCACCATAGCTGGTTCCGCATAAAAAGTTTCCATCATCCGAAAAACCTGCCTGACTACCTATTCCATTTCCCGGCGCAAGTCCTCCAATATTTACAGTAATTGTTGAATCTGGTTTCCAGATGGAGTAAGGACCTGCCTGAGCTACATAGCCAACCACAAAGCCTTGATTAGACAACCCTGTGGGTTGAAACATAAGGTTTTTAACAATAAACTGTCCGTAAATAAAATTAAGCGAAAGAAGGTAAATTGGAATTGTAAGTAATAATTTTTTCATTTTTTTTAAGTAACGCCTCCGCAATTGATTAATTATTTATTTTTTGTTTCTGTTGTATTACTCTACTCCCTTCAGTTTTCGGTTGCTCTGTTTTTTATGTAGCAATGCCAACAGCTTTTTTAAATTCCAGTCGGTCTTTTATTTTTTCAAAGTCGGTATCTGCAGCCAGATCTTCGCAGAGACTCTTGTCGCACTTTGCTGCTTTAATTACATTAGAAAGGGCATCATCCAATTTATTAAGGCGAATATACAGACATGCCATCCTGTAATATCCCAAACCAAACATCGGAGCTTTTTCCACTGCACTCAAACAAAGTTTATATGCTTCATCCAGATTGTTGTTTTCATAATAGTATTGACCCAACAGACTTAACACACCCGGGGCATTTTCTGCAAAACTTTTATTGTCATTATAAAAATTACTCATTACTTGAAACCCTTCTTCCTGACGATCTGCTTCACTGCAAAGATAGGCGTGGTTGCAAATTGTTTGAGTAACAGGATGTTCGTCATCATTCTTAAGACCAAAATCAATTGCCTTTGCAAATAATTTGACTGCTTCTTCCTCCTCGCCACTGCGCCAAAGCTCTATGCCTTCTCTTCCCTGCTGGTAGGCAGCATTACTTGCGGCAGCCATCGCTTCCTGTGCTTTTTCTGCATCTTCGTCAACCGGTTTATATTGTTTATTATAAAAATTCAACCATAAATTTTTATCTTCTGCAATATGTATCGGAACAATATCTTTTACAACTTCCCAATACGCTTTGAAATCGCCTTGATAGAAACAACCTGCTGCTAACCAATGTTCAAAAAAAGCTGTAATATCAGGCGCTATTACATCAGCCAACGGCTCACCGTCCCAGCACAGCCAATGAATATTTCCTGTTTTTGTAGCCCCATCAAAAAGAAGTATCGGCTCAGAAAAGGTAAGTTGAATTCCTGTTTGATGAAGTTTTTTCAAAGGATCATCATCTTCATAATTGTCAGCAAGCTTTCGAAGATTAGGAGTATCACGTACAATGTATTTAAGGGGTGTCTCATCCTAAAAAAAGTTTACAGTTTATATAATTAATCCTGATATAAGTTTACAATACATTTTTAGTCCTGAAATTGGTTTACAAATGTAGTTTCTTTTCTGTAATAGTTCTTC
>CAIQBY010000381.1 GCA_903870175.1 uncultured Bacteroidota bacterium | reverse complement strand
ATCGAATCCTGATTTATGGCTGCTTCTGTATTATGTGTTATTTGCGCAGCAGCAAGCCTGCTCAGTGAAACAAGAATTAATAAGAGTAATCTTTTTTTCATCTACGGATAAATAATATATTGTTTTTATTTGTTGGTAATATCAATATTCGACAATAGATACTTGCCTTCATCCTTCATTATAGTGTACGTTTCGGTAGTTGATAATTTAGAATGTTTCACTTTATACTTCAATACAATCCTGCTTTCCTCTCCAGTATTATTTACCTGTGTACTATCCGTAAGCTTATATTCCATCACGTTTCCCACTGCATCAATAATCTGTTGCAGTTTAAGTTCGCGTGTTTCTTTCGGTTCACTGTCATTAAAATCTTTGGTATAAAGTGCAGCAAGTCCATCAAATTTTTTATCTCCTATTAATTGAATGGCACTTTCAGCAGTTTTCCTGGCGGCACTCATATCAAGCTTTTCGCTGGTGCATGAAGCGAAAGAAATAACTGTTATCAGAATAAGAATCTTTTTCATACGTTTTATATTTTCTGTAAATATAACAAAAGGAGAGAAGCTGCAAATAAAATAGTGGAGAGAAATAAAAGAAAGACGGGAACTATTTTGTTATCATTTGAATTTTACTTCTTTTATTTTAGCAAACTGGCATTCGGCTTCAACAAAGATATTAATATTTTAAACTCGTCACTCTAACTTGTTTTGTTTATGATTACATAATAATTTATTAAATCTTTTATTTATTTAGTTTATAAATTTCGGTTGCCTTTAATTCATAATTCATCGTTTATTCTTTTTATTTTCGTTTTCCTGACATTAAGTCAACTATTACAAATAAACACGTTTTATCTGCCATAAAGTCCGAATTGTGCCTTTTTTTGACCTCTAGGGTCATAATAAACTAGTTTATTGCCACCATAGAGGTCTGGAGGGGCATATATTTTTACTTTTTTATGCACATGGAACATTCCAAACTCCTCTATTTTTACTTTTTTTATCTCCTCCAATGTTTCAGGAGGGGTATTTTTCAGAAAAACAAAAACTTCCATTGTGGGTTAATTTTGTAATTCAAAAAATAATTCTGTAAAGAAATAGACAGGAATAAACCTGAATTTTAAATTTCCAAATTCTAAACACTAATGGCTCACCACAAATTTCCCTGCCTTTGTTTCTTTATCATCAATAAGCTGATAAAAATAAACACCATTATTCCATTGGGAAACGTTGATTATGGATTGAGGATTTAGGATTAAGGATTTATATATTTCTCTGCCAAGCACATCAGTAATTATTAATTGCTGATTAGCAGTGAAAGAAGAAATAGATATGGTGAGGATGGTGGTGGCTGGGTTGGGATATGTTTTAATTGATGGGTTATTTAGTAAAGAAGATATATTCGTTATTAAAGGGGTTTCGGCTAATGTACATTGAGGACCTCCACCTAAATTGGCAGCATCGAAATCAACAAGTTTAGTATAAGTAGAAGTTGATATGTCGTAGCTAAAAGCAACACCTGCATTATTAGTGCCCCCATTTGAAGTAGTTCCTAAAAGTTTGCCATTACTTCCTTGAATTAATATATTTAAAGGTATGCTTCCATCTGTTCCATTAAAAACATGTACAATGGCATACGTATTTGTGTTAATATCAAAACTAAAAATCAGTCCATCCATCATTACTGAATAGTTCGTTCCCAATGTACCGTATAATTTACCATCAGTAGCTTGAATAAGTCCATTATCATGATTACCAATTTGCATATCATACAAATCTGAGTAAGTATTTGTTGAAATATCATAACTATATATAACACCGAGATTATGACTTCCCCCAAGATATGTTGCTCCGTATAACTTCCCATCAGTTGCCTGGATTAATGTTCCATTCTGAGGAAGATAACCTGTTATCGAATCGAAGTCAAATAGTTTTGTAAATAAACTTGTTGAAACATTATATTTAAAAAGTACTCCTCCCTTATGCACTCCGCCTCCAGAAGTATATCCATAAAGATTTCCGTCAGTTGCCTGCATCAAACCATAATAAGGGCTGCTACCACTCGTTGTATCATTAAAATCAAAAACGTCGGAATATGTATCGGTAGTTGGGTTAATCTTATAAATCACGCCATAATAATAAGCTCCACCTGCTGAACATAAACCATACAAATTACCGTCAGAAGCATACAACATATCAGATGCACCATAACCGAGACTTTGATATTGAGCTAACTCGTGAATATCAGTGTAAACTCCTGTACTTGGGTCATATCTAAAACAAACACAACTATCATTAAAACCACCTTCGGCTGTAACGCCATAAAAGCTACCATTGTTAGCTAATGTCAATTTGCCCAAAGGTAATTTACCGTGAATACTGTCAAAAGAATAAACAGAATGAAAGTTATTTCCATTTCCATCTGCAGTAAAAATAGTTCCTGCATTTGCAGAACCACCCCAAGCGCAAGTTCCCCACAATTGAGTTTGCGCCCCTGCACTCCAGCTTATAAAAGCGAATGCAATTAATAAGAATAGCTTTTTCATTTTGAGAAGAATTAAATTATAGTGGATGCAAAGCAAAGATAGGTAAAAGAATTGGTGGGAGAGAAACCTATTCAAACATATTCTTCTCTGGATTTTGACGAGTATCAAAAAAGTCGAGTAACGTAATCCTATTCTTTTCTAATAAATAATATAGAGCGTTGTGTTTCGTGATCAATATTCGGTATATGGCTCCCGATTTATTCGACTTAATTCCTATTTCGGGGAAATGTGAAATCAAATCAATTTTACTGTTACACTCATTCAAGAAGTTTTCTGCAATAGTAACCGACCATTCGGCCTTAAGGTATTCGACAATGCTTTTTAAATCCTCGCGCGCATTTTCCGTCCAGATTATTTGGTAAGCCATTGTTTCATTTCGCGTTTCATTTGCGCATTAGTTATGGTCTTTCCCTTTTCAGCTTGCTTTATAGAAGCAGCTAATCGTTTCTGTTGTTTCTCTGTTAATTCATCAATAATGTCAACATTTTCTTTTTTGCTCACATAATAATTCATTGCACTATAAAAGTTTTCAAGAATATCAGGGTTCTCAATCTTATCAATGAGTTTGTGAAAGTCGGTTTTTATTTTTGTTTTCATTGTTTAGTTAATTTAAATTTCCCTTTTCCAAATCATCCAATGCCTTGCTCAATAATTCCACTTGTTTTGGATGCTTGCGAAAATGTTTAATCCTGTTTTTTAGTTCAGTCTTTTGCCATTCTGGAATATCAACTTCAATATCTTGTTTGGTAATTTTCTTGACTGTCTTTTTTAAATTCTCCCATTCATTAATAGGAATAAAAACACCTGTTGTCTTTCCCTTATTATCTAATATAAATTGTAATGTCATTTTAAAAGGTGCTTGATTTATTTAATAATGCAAAGATAGATAATATAAATGATGAGAAAACTTATTCAAACATATTCAATAAATAAAACTTCAGGCTTTTGAAAACGGTTCCGCATAATAGTTTATCGGTATTATTTCTATACTTTTACATCCGCAAATACAGAACACAATACTTATATGAATAAATACATACTCGCAGCTTCCGTTTTACTTTCGGTTTGTTATCAAAGTAATGCTCAAACCGAAAAACATTTAAAAAACATAAAGCAGCTAACCTACGGCGGCGACAATGCCGAAGCGTATTTCAGCTTCGATGATAAGAATTTAACTTTCCAGAGCAACAATGCAAAATGGGGTTTGCAATGCGACCAGATATTTAATCTGAACATAGCCAACGCCCTTAAAGACAGTACGTACCGGCCACCGCTTATAAGTACAGGTCGCGGACGCACTACCTGTTCGTTCTTTCTGAAAGACGGCAAACATATACTTTATGCTTCCACACATGCGCACGACAGCCTTTGTCCGCCCAACCCTGCACCGCGCACCGACCATAAATACCTATGGTCAGTATATCCCAATTATGATATTTACATTGCCGATTTGAATGGAAAAATAACACAGCAGCTAACCAATTCGGCAGGCTATGATGCAGAAGCAACCATTTCTCCGCAAGGCGATAAAATTGTATTTACCAGCACTCGCTCCGGCGATTTGGAATTATGGACCATGAATATTGACGGCACCAACTTAAAACAAATCACTAATGGCTTGGGTTACGACGGTGGTGCTTTCTTTTCTCCGGATGGCAAGAAACTTGTTTTCCGTGCTTCACGTCCTTCCACTGATGAAGATGTAAAAGAGTACAAAGAGTTGCTGGCGCAAGGTTTAGTGATGCCGATAAAGATGGAAATATTCACCTGTAATGTCGACGGCACTGATTTAAAACAGATAACACATCTCGGCAAAGCCAATTGGGCTCCGTATTTCACGCCTGACGGCAAGAAGATAATATTCTCATCCAACTATGATGCAGAAAAAGGTTTCTTCTTTAATCTGTTCACCATTAACCTTGACGGCACAGGTTTGGAGAAGATAACAGGTATCAGCAATTTCAATGCCTTCCCTATGTTTTCGCGCGATGGAAAGAAAATTGTTTTCTCTTCCAATAGAAATTCACACGGCAGACCCGGAATAGATTTGTACATTGCCGACTGGGTGGAGTAATTCAGTTGAAAGTTAATAGTTGAAAGTTAACACGCCTTATTATAATTATAAAAATGAAAAATAGAATAAAATTACACTTTGAGTTGGGTTCGTCATTGCGAGCGCAGCGAAGCAATCCCAATATTATTCATAGATTGCTTCAGGCGAAAAGCCTTCGCAATGACGGACGTTATAGTTTAATCTTTTTATTACTTCTAAACCTCAGTTTTTCTTTTGCAAATGCTCAGGAAATAAATGTAGCTCAGATAAAAAAAGATGTTTACTTTCTTGCTTCTGATAAACTGGAAGGTCGCGGAACAAGCGATAAAGGCGGCGCTATGGCAGCACGTTATATTTGTTCTCGTTTCAAACAGATAGGACTGTTGCCGAAAGGTGATAACAATAGTTACTTGAAGCCTTATGAATATAAAGCACCTGCCAATCCTCACATGGGCATTGATTCTGCAGCCAAAACAAGTCACAGTAATAATGTGGTAGGTTATATTGATAACGGTGCACTCAATACAATTATCATTGGTGCGCATTACGACCATCTGGGAAAAGGTTATGACGGCAATTCACTTGATGCAAATCCGCAAGGCAAAATACATAACGGTGCCGACGACAATGCTTCAGGAGTAGCAGGTGTGCTTGCACTTGCCAACTATTATCAAAAGAATAATGTAAAGGAGAAATATAATTTTCTCTTCATTTGTTTCTCCGGCGAAGAGCTTGGATTGTATGGGTCCAAGAAGTTTTGCGAAAATCCTTCCATCGATTTATCTACCGTTGATTTTATGCTTAACATGGATATGATTGGAAGACTGGATTCTTTAAATCGTTTATTGGTATACGGTGTAGGCACAGCTGCCGATTTATACAGTGTTATTAAAAATACGAAAACAGATTTCAAAATCAAAACCGACAGTTCCGGTATCGGACCATCCGACCACACATCCTTCTATTTAAAGGACATTCCGGTGCTTCATTTCTTCACCGGCTCTCATTCCGATTATCATAAACCAAGTGATAAAGCTGATAAAGTAAATTATGAAGGAGAGAAGAAAGTGCTTGAATACATTGTTACCGTTGTGAATGAGCTTGACAATCATCCTAAACTAAAATTTACTGCAACGCGTAATGCGGATAATGAAAGCTCACCAAAGTTTAAAGTTACATTAGGCATTATGCCTGATTATGTGTTCGAAGGTCCCGGAGTACGGGCTGATGGTGTAACCAATGGAAAGCCTGCATCAAAGGCAGGCATGCTGAAAGGAGACATCATTATAAAGCTTGGCGATTATGATGTGAAGGACATGAAAACTTATATGGAAGCACTTGCCAAATTCAAAAAGGGTGACAATACTACAGTGGAAGTACAGCGGGGCAAAGAAAAAATAAAGATGCCTGTTACTTTTTAGGGTCTTCAACAGGCGTAGCAGCCGGTTTATCTTTTTTCTTATTATACGGAAGCATTACCCCCAATGTCCCGATAATTTCATAGGTCTGAAAACTTTGTTTTGCAGTTCCTTCATACACATGTAACCCGTAATAATAAGCATAATCAACCTTCTGCGCAATATCAATATAAAAGTATTTAGTTATTTCCAGTCGATATGCAGCTTCCAGCCCCGTATTAAAACCTCCAAACTGAAAGCCAGCCTTATTTTTTTCACCGAATAAGGTATTTTCAGTATGAGGAATAACAGGTCCCACGCCAAGTTTATATATATTATAGAATTTCAAAATCCCATTTTTAGTGCCGCATATATAAAAGCGTTTCATAATATTAAACAGAAAAAAATTAGCACCATTATTAAGTTTCCAATGTATATAATCATCCTGAATTACAATATTGGTATCGATGTGAGCATTGTTTCTGGTGCCTATAACATGTGCATCCTGCCCTATCGTCATCTGATATTTAGTATGGTCGAAGTTAAATTCAAACCCCCAGGTTGGATGTTTCTTTAAAAAGAATCCGAAACGATAATTGTATTGCGGAATAGTCAACGGACGTTGGAAAAGCTTGTCCCAACCTATTTTATCATTCCCTGCAATATCCTTGAATTCATAATTATTTCCTAATGATGGCTGAGAAACCTTAATTGTACTGGCACTGTACCATTCTTTATTGTAGCCCCAGGCAAAATACATACGGGAAGTAAACTGATTATCAGTCTGTGCTTTTGCAAACATAGAGAACAGAGAAATTGAAAACAGAAAAATATATTTCATAAGATTTATTTTAGGGCGGCAAAAATAGTTATTATTTCTAAAGAAGAAAGATAATATAAACTGCGGTTAGTCTACTTTTCTTATTCTATGGTTTCAATAAGGTACTTAATACCATTTATCTCAACGGAATCATTTTTCTGTTTCCCCATAAGTTTTATTCCCAAAGGAGACTGAGACGAAAGAATAATTATCTGCTTATTATCAATTGTGATTTTGCCCAGAGCAATACTTATAAAGAGGAACATATTATTGGCTTTCACCAAACTCCCTTTCGCAATCCTGTTATTATTCACGTTAATATTAATCTTATCAAGTTCAGCCTTTTGTTCCAGTGCTTCATTCAATTGTTTCCTTACTTTCTCCTGCTCCAGCTGCATCATCGATATAGAAGTTTCGTGTTTGTCACCTGCCGAACTTTTACTGTCGCTTTTTGCACCTTCCATTAAATCATTCAAATTATTTTGCAATGAATTTATATTTTCATTTACCAAATGAGTACAGTGATTATATATTTTTTGTTTAAAAGACATCTTTTATTTCTTCTTCAATGGAGTCAGCAGTTGTTCCAAACCATTCATTTTAATTTCATACATAATTTGCAGCAGCAGCCCAAGCTTCCCGTCAGGAAATCCTTTCCTGTTAAACCATTCAAGATACGATATAGGCAGATTACATATAATTGTCCCTTTGTATTTTCCAAAAGGCATTTTCATTTCTACCAGTTTTAACAGTAGTTGTGGGTCAGGTCCGTTCAATTAGTTGACAGTATTATTAATTTACTTTCTATGATTTGTTAATTTATCAAATTCTCCTCCAAAAAGAACATCCTTTACAGCTTGTTGCTGAAAGAAATCATGAGGAAAACCCAGTTCAATTTTGCTTACCTCGTTCAGTCTTGCTATTTGTTCATCAGTAAGTTCGCAATTCAAAGCACCCAGAGAATCTTCAATCTGCGAAAGTTTGGTGGCTCCTATCACAGGAATTATTACCTGAGGTTTTTGCAATATCCATCTGATTGCTACCTGCGCAGCCGAACAATTCAGTTCCTTTGCAACCGCTACAACTTCTTTGGCTATCAATTGGTTTCTTGAATTTAAACGTTCACTGGTTTCTTTAAGTCGTTTTTTATCGTCATTCTTAATTAAATATTTTCCCGTCAAAGCACCACCGGCTAAAGGCGCCCAAGCGGTAACAGCAATATCCAGACTGCTTGCCATTGGCAGCAAATCCCTTTCTACAGTCCGTTGAATAAGACTATGTTCCACCTGCAGCCCGTTAAACCTGGTCCATCCTCTCAAATCTGCAATTGCATTTGCCTGTGAAACAATCCAGGCTGGCGTATCCGAAATAGCCGCATATAGTATCTTGCCAGAGCTTACCAAGTCATTCATCCCTCTTAGCACTTCTTCTACAGGAGTTGTAAAATCCCAGGCATGCAGATAAAGAATATCCAGATAATCAGTATTCAATCGTTTTAAACTGGCGTCAACAGAACGCATCATATTCTTACGATGATTACCTCCAAAGTTCAAATCATTACGGCGGTCAATCAATGAATATTTTGAAGCAATAACGAAATGGTCTCTGTCCGAATTAATAAATTCTCCAACATATTTCTCGCTCATACCTTCAGTATATCTATTGGCGGTATCAATAAAAGTACCGCCGGCATTGGCAAACGCATCGAATATCTGTTTGCTCGTTTCTTTATCAGCACCTGTTCCCCACTCCGTTCCAAATGTCATTGTAACAAGACAAACCTCTGAAACCCTTAACCCTGTTTTCCCAAAAAGTTTATATTTCATGTTTAATAACTTATTATTTCTTTGAGCAACAAAGGTATCAAGTATTAACAATTTGAACCAATAAGTTTCTTTTAAATATTCCACAACCGATTAACTTAGTTTTTAATTAACCCTTACGGCGATATTTTTCATATTTTTGACTGCGATTATTTTTAATATCCGGAATTAACCCTTTTTAAAGTAATCTTCATTTATTGAAACAATAAGAGTAATGGAAGAAAAAAAAGCGAATCAAATTGGAAGTAAGCAGGGAATTATTGCAGTATCATTAGGACTTGCCATCACACAGGTTATTATGGTTGTGCTTTCTATTCAGAATGGTATTTTGAAAGCATTATTTTGGTTCGACGATTTTGATGATATAATAAGTATAATTATAGTAGTGCCCATTGTTTATTTATGCGGCTATTATTTTGGACAACGAGCCGGTAAATCCATTTTAAAGAGACATAAAAACTACACTTGGGTGGGGTTTAAATTTGGATTTTACACTCTTTTTATTGCTGTTGTAACATCCAGTCTTATCGATTTTATACAATATGGAGTCGAAAAAGTTGGAGAAAGAGGTCAGGAACCTTTTATGCAGTATGTGCTTATTCCAATGTTTTTTCAAACTCTGATAGGTACAATACCTGCCTTATTAATAGGTCTTTGGTTTGGTGCAAGAATTAAAAAGAAAAGGAAATTTTAATACCATTTAACACTGACATCGCTTTATCACTGAAACATATTAATTTTAACACCGCATCAATAAATTAAATAAAATTAATCCTGACAAGTTTCAAAACCTGTCAGGATTAATAATCAAAGATAAAATCAGCGTTCTATTTCACAAACCCAAGCACCGTATCAATCACAAACTGCTGGTCTTCATCCGTCAGCGAATGATACATCGGAATACTCAAACAATTCTCATAATACAATTCAGCATTCGGAAAATCACCCTTCTTAAACCCGAATTGCTTATAATAAGGCATCAAATGACAAGGCACATAATGCACCTGCGCAAAAATATTATGCTGGCGCAAATGATTATACAATCCAAGTCTGTCAGCCACTTGAATAACATATAAATGATAAGCATTCCCTTTTTTTATCGACGGAATAACTACCGAAGAATTCACAAACGCCTTATCATATTGCTTCGCAAGAGTCCTTCTCCTTGCCAGATTTTCATCCGCCCTTGTCAATTGCGAAATCCCAAGTGCCGCCTGAAAGTCCGTCAACCGGTAATTATAGCCCAGTTCCTGCATCTCATAATACCATCCACCCTGCGCCACTTCCTCCGCCGAATTGATAAATTTGCTCGCATCCTTTGTAATACCGTGTGTTCGCAACAAATTTAATTTATCGTATAGGAATTTATCATTCGTAGTAATCATCCCGCCTTCGCCTGTGGCAATATGTTTTACAGGATGAAACGAAAATATGGCAAGGTCAGCAAACGCACCGTTTCCGCATTTTTGCTGATGATTATTACTGTCAATAAAATATCCGCCCGGCGCATGGCATGCATCTTCAATAATCCAGCAGCCATATTCATCAGCCAGTTTTCTGTATGCCTCCAAATCAACAGCATTTCCTGCAAAGTCAACAGGAATTATTCCTTTAAAATATCCTTTCGGATATTTCTCCAAAAGCGCACGAACACTGTCAATATCCAATAAAAAAATATCAGGATCAATGTCCGCAAAAAAAACTTCACCGCCGCAATAACGCACACAGTTGGCAGAAGCCGCAAAAGTGATAGGAGTAGTAATCACTCTAGTCGTCGAGTCAACATCAAGTGCCATAGCGCATAAATGCAGTGCAGCAGTCCCATTAGCCAATGCAACAGCATATTTAGCACCCACATATTCAGCAAATTTCTTTTCAAATTCAGCTATCGAAGGACCTTGCGTCAGGTAATCCGATTTCAAAACCGTTACCACAGCCTCTATGTCAGCATCAGTAATAGTCTGCCTTCCATAAGGAATTACTTTGTTTTTTGTATCGTTCATTTGTCAATAATTAACTTTTAGGCATCGATTCGCAAATTTGTATTTATTAGTTATCTGTAACAATTACCAGCTAAAATTCGGGTCAAGATTTTCTTTAATCAACTTACGTATTTCATCCACTCCAATAAATTCATTATTCTCTCCCGAGTTATATTGAAACCCTTGTTTCACAGCCTTTGCATTAAAATGTGCAATGTAGTCGTCAATTTTAAAGTTAGGCACTTGTGGTAAAATAGCATAGTATTTTCCTAAATCATAAGTCGAAAAAGAATCCGAAGCAGTAATCATTTCTTCATGCACTTTCTCTCCCGGACGAATACCTACAATTTCCTGCTTGCACTTAGGACCAATAGCAGTAGCCACATCCGTCAATTTATAAGAAGGTATTTTCGGAACAAATATTTCACCGCCCCAGGCAGTTTCCATAGCATGCAATACCAAATCAACACCTTCCTGCAACGAAATATTAAAGCGAGTCATAGTCGCATCAGTAATCGGCAACACTCCTTCTTTTCTTTTTTTTATGAAGAATGGAATCACCGAACCGTTACTCCCCATTACATTTCCGTAACGTACCACCGAAAATTTAATATTATGTTTTCCTCTTATATTATTACCCGCAACAAACAATTTATCTGAACAAAGTTTGGTAGCACCATATAAATTAATAGGAGCAGCCGCTTTGTCAGTAGATAGCGCTACTACATTTTTAACCTCCGTTTCAAGAGCAGCATTAATCACGTTTTCCGCACCAAGTACATTCGTTTTCACACATTCCATCGGATTGTATTCCGCAATCGGAACATGTTTCATAGCCGCAGTATGTATTACATATTCTATATCTTTAAATGCTTTTTTCAAACGGTCAGCATCACGTACATCACCAATAAAATAACGTATTGCAGGATATTTACTTTGAGGATATTCCTGAGCCATTTCAAACTGTTTCTGTTCATCTCTTGAGTAAATCACAAGGCGTTTAACCTGTGGAAATTTCTCAAAAATATTTTTGGTAAGATGTTTTCCAAGGGAACCCGTTCCACCGGTAATTAAAATTGTTTTTCCGTTTAAATCTAACATTGAATTATTTATTAATAAGCGTCAAAAATAAGTATTTAATTTGATTGTAGATTGGGGTTATTGGATATTCAAATTTGATAAGGTTCTATCTTTTAAAGAATTCTTTTTCAAACTCGCCAATATTTTGAAAAAGATGTTTATTCTTTTTAAGCCATTCCAAATCTTTCTCCCACCATTTAAAATTCAATAGAAATTCAATTTGATCCTGCGAAAACCTGTATTTAATTATTTTTGCAGGAACTCCTCCCACAATACTGTAGGGTTCCACATCTTTTGTAACCATTGCACCGGAGCCTATTATAGCACCATCTCCTATTTTAATACCATACTTTATAATAGTATTATTTCCTATCCAAACATCGTTTCCGATTTCGGTATGCGGAAATTCATCAAACAGGTTTTTCTCTACAATCACCAACCCGCCTGCCTGTCCGAGTGTTGAATAAAATAATGGATGAGTAGAAACATATCCTTCAGATGGATGAGCACCCATACCAGCACTTACATTAGGACCAATGCAAGTAAATTTGCCAACCTTAGTATTATATATCTGCGAGTTACGCGCCACATAACTGTAATCTCCAAGTTCCGAATTGCGTAAGCGAGCAAACTTATAAACAGTGTTGTAATACCCGAATTTGCAGTCTTTCACCTCTGCCATATATTCAAGATGCAGATGTTGTTTCCTGTATTTTGATTCCAGTTTCCACTTCGTGAAAAGCCATTTTAACCAGTAAGTAAAAGGAGAAGAAAATAATGCAGCCATTTTATTTTTATTCGTAATTCGTTAAGATTCGTAATTAGTAGTACTTAGTTTTATCCGTTCAAAAGCATCAATATAAGATACCTCACTTGCATTATATATCTTAGCTTTCCTGAATTCTGCATATTCATTTACCTGCATATAACCGTAAAATATTTTCGCAAAGGTTGTAAATACTTCATACATATTAAATGTTTCTTTCAAATGAATCCCTTTGTAGAATGGACGATAATCAGGTTTTTCTTTGCCATCATAAAAATGGAGATGTTTCAAACAGACAATATTTTCATCATTTACATATAAAGTTTCATGCCATGTATGGTCTGCACCAAAAAGATAAATCTCTTTGAACCCTATATTTAAAGCTAAAAACAGTGAACCAACCAACACATTTTGAGATTGAATCATCGCAATATTGTGTTTGTAAAGTTTATATCCAATACTTTTAAATCCTTTATAAACAGTGTAATTAAAGTAGTTGATTTTAATATTTGGATTGTGTTTATCAAGCTCTCTAAATTTGGGTGATTGTTTTGCCAGATGAGGAACTAATAAATAAACTGTCCATGTAGTTTTTTTAATTAAAGAATCTATTGTATTCGTCACCACATCGCTATCTCCATACCAAAATCCAGGGTCAAGAATTACGTAATAAGTTGGTTTTAATGTTGTATATTCTTCAGTAATCGAGAAACTGTTCACACAAACAAGAGCATGTTTTGTGAAGAAATCAGGATACTTTTCAAGTGAAGTTTTTAATGAAGGACCATTGCCAAGAACAATGCACGATGGTGTATTAGCAATTGGAAGCGTACTTCCTCTTTTTGATTTGAGAATAACTTTTATTAACGAAACAAATGTATTCGCACATTGATTTATAAAAGTTGAAAAACTACCGGCTATTTTTTCTGCTGACATTGAACGGCAAATGTAAATAAAATAAAGTTATTGGTAATCCCGTTGCTCCGTTCAAAAGTGTCTGCTAACTTTAAAGTTTTATAATAACTAAAGTATATTTTTGAGTTCCCTTTGTCCTTTAAAATTTTAATGATGTTGAGTATGGATTTATTTAACAAAATATTCTCTCAACTATTTCAGTTGATAAACCTGAAATGGAACTGATACAGTCTGCTTTCAAATATATAAAAATCAATAAGGGTGAAATTTTAATAGAAGAAAATACGTTTTACAACCAGTATTATTTTTTGGAGAAAGGTTTATTGAGATTTGTTTATCATACCAAAGATATAGAATAAACTTCGTAGGTTATATTTGAAGGGATATTTTTTACTGAAATAATTATATTTATTAAAAGCAAGATGCGAACAAATATGAGCTTGAGGTTTTAAAACCAGCCATCGTTTTATTAATTAATGAAAAAGATTTGAATGAACCCTGCGATAAAGTAAAATACCTGCACGACATAGAATTGGAGTAAAAGCATTTTCTGCTTAAGCAAAAGCGGCTGACTTAAAAAAAGGTGTTCCTTTCTAAGCAATCTTAGGTGTAGGAGCAACATTGGCTTCAATAATAACCGCTATTGTAGTTTGGAAACCCAAAAGCAATTAAGTTTGATAAAGTAGTATAATAAATTCCAGGATGCAATTTCAATAGTACATTTACAGGAGGATAATCAGAAACTTGCCAAAGAAAATCTGGACATTGCCCTGGAACTTTTCCGAGTAGGTACTACCAATTCAATTCAACTTCAAACAGCACAGCAAAGTTATATGGATGCTATCAATCAGTTGGCAGCTGCCAGATATAATGCAAAACTTGCCGAAACCCAATTGCTAAAATTGAGTGGGTGAATACTGAAGTAATTGAGAGGTTTCAACTCCCAAAGCAATAGTTTCACTTCCCAAAGCAATTGTTTCACTTCCCAAAGCAATAGTTTCACTTCCCAAAACAATTGTTTCACTTCCCAAAACAATTGTTTCACTTCCC
This sequence comes from uncultured Bacteroidota bacterium, assembly GCA_903870175.1. Classification (GTDB taxonomy): domain Bacteria; phylum Bacteroidota; class Bacteroidia; order 2-12-FULL-35-15; family 2-12-FULL-35-15; genus 2-12-FULL-35-15. Next base: position 267 of record CAIQBY010000381.1, on the reverse strand, counting down.
AAAACAATTGTTTCACTTCCCAAAGCAATAGTTTCACTTCCCAAAGCAATAGTTTCACTTCCCAAAGCAATAGTTTCACTTCCCAAAACAATTGTTTCACTTCCCAAAGCAATTGTTTTACTTCCCAAAGCAATTGTTTCACTTCCCGAAACAAAAGTTTCACCTCCTGAAACAAAAGTTTCACTTCCCGAAACAAAAGTTTCACTTCCAATTACAAAAGGAAGTAGAATAGAAGTAATTTAATTTAATTCGTTAGAAAGGGGTGTT
>CAIQBY010000380.1 GCA_903870175.1 uncultured Bacteroidota bacterium | reverse complement strand
TTAGATGCCAAATGGGACGGTACTATGGAAGGTCGTATCGTTCAGGAAGATGTTTATGTTTATCTGGTGAAACTTACAGACTGGCAAAACACAGAACATAAATATCTTGGTACGGTAACCGTGGTCAAGTAGCTTAGCATTTTACTAGTTAAACAAAAGCCGCTTCAATTTAATAATTGAAGCGGCTTTTGTTTTGTTATTATCAGAAGGCAGGCTTTTAATAACTATTGAATAATAATTTTCTTCGAAACAATTGCCGATCCGTTAAACGCTTTTAATAAATACATTCCTTTGCTGAAAAGATAAGTAGGGACAATTATTTTACTGTAATTTTCAGACATGTTTTGTTGAGATGAATAAACTCTTTTACCAGTGATATCGTACAGATCAAAACTGATTTCACAATTACCGCTGCAATTAACTGTAACTTCCAATCCGCTTTCGGGTGAAGCTGAATAAGTATTGATAATTTCGAAGCTATTGTTGTTTGTAATGTTTACCGAAACAACATTGCTGTATTTGTATTTCCCATTAAAATCAGTTTGTTTTAATCTGTAGTAGGAAATTCCGGAAAGTGGCGACAAATCTTTTGAGGAATAATTTATTCTCTGAGAACTGTTTCCTGCCCCATTTGTTTTACTTATTTCAGTAAAATGCACAGCATCTGCACTTCTTTCAATTGTAAAATAGTCATTATTGGTTTCACTGGCTGTTTCCCATTTTAAATCTACAGCATTACTGCCATTATAGTTGGCTGTAAAACTCAATAATTCAATTGGCAAAGGATTATTGGGCGTAGTAGAACCTAATGTAAATGGGCTGAACGAAGATATTATTCCGCTTGATAATACAGTTCCATTGGCTGTAGTGCCTGTAGTTCCGCCGTTCCCCTGATCTTTCCACATTGAGCCATTCCAGTGTGCAACCGTTAATTCAGGCAGGGCATCTACACCGCAACTGTAAGTGTTCCAGCTAAGTTTTACATCGGCACTCACACTGCTTCCTGTTCTGTTAAATAACCAGTATTCGCAATGGCCAATGTGGTCGATGGTAGGGTCAGTCAAGCTGCTGTCATATAACGTACCGGGGTCGGTATGAAAATATTCTGCTGTAAATGTTTCCGTGCCCGAAAGTGCAGAATCAGCAATAGGCCTGTATTCAGAATCTTTCCCGACAGGAAAAGTAAATGCTGTTGACCCTGTTTTGGCAACAGGACCAAATACAAAACTATTATTACTGGCACCGCTAACCGATGAGCCTGTATACATTGTTAAAAGATTTGTAGTAGTATATACCAAGCCGTTTTGCAAAGTAAACAAACCATTAACAAATTCTGGTGTTTGCAATGTTACGCCTCCGGAAGAGTTATTAATGGTAAGATTATTAAACACAGTATTTGTTGAACCTGTCATATTTTGAGCACTGCTTCCGGCAAATGCAGTGGTAGCAGGATTAGAAAATGTTCCACTGTTATTCCAATTTCCTGTTAGCGAAATATTATAAAGCGATACGGCATTTAATGTTGTACCTGAATTTATTGTTATGCTCCCACTTACTGACAGGTCATAAGTCAAATAAACAATCGTATTTAATCCTGCTGAATTATCTATAACAATAGAAGGTAATTGAGAAGGGCTGTCAATATAAAATCCACCCGAATTAATATTGGTTGATGATGCATCACCAAATTGAATTGTTCCTCCCGAAATGATACTTGTTGCAGCATTATACAAGTCAATTGCAGCACATTCGTTTCTGAAAACTATAGTGCCTCCCGACATAATAAAATCATCAGTGGCAAGGTCTAACTCAAACGATGACCGCGAAGTGCTTGTAGAACCTACTGTTTCCAGATTTACCAATCCTCCGCTTTGAATATAATTTACCGACCCCTGATAAGTACCCGAACTGTTTACAGCCTGTATCCTGCCCGCTACATTCACTGTTCCGCCTTCTACCACAAAATTAGAACTTGCCAGCAACAAAATAGAATTACCTGAACTACTGCCTGCATTGAACGTTCCTGTTGTTACGCGCATATAACCGCTATTTGTATAGGAGTAGTTTTTTGCTGTTACCGTCACATTTGCATTGTTAAGCCAGATACCGGCAGTAGCAGGTATTGCAGGGCTTGTATTAAACAGTGAATTGGAAAATGTATAGCTTCCCGAAAACTTTATTATTCCATTCAATAACGTGTTTGCCGGAACATTGTTGGTGAGTAGAGTGGTGGTGGAGCAACTGAAATTAGTAGAACTGATATCAAGTATATTTGCATTGGAAGCACCCATGTTTAATCCAATGCTGTAAAAATTAGTTGTACTGCCGGAGCCTGTTATCGTCTGGTTTCCATTCTTATTAAATACCACATTTACACCATAAGTGCTGCCGTCATACATTTGCAAAACCCCATTGTTTATTATATTACCTTTAATCGACAAGGTAACAAACGACGAAGTATTTGCCTGCAAAGTGCCTCCGTTATTAATAGTAATATCCGGTGCTGTCGAGTTGACATCCACTGTAACAGTATGCCCGTTCAGAATATTAACACCAGCCGCCTGATTTGTTGGTGCAGCACATGCTCCCACCCATCCTGTGCTATCATTAGGCGAAACCTGCCATGTAGAAGGGCTGCTCCAGTTGCCAGTTGTAGTTGATCGGTAATAATAACTTAAAGTTGGGCAGCAGCTCACATAAAAATTATCAATGCCAATGCCTTGCCCATTAGTACTTCCGCTATTCCCTGTATACTGCCATCTTAAATAATAATGCGACAAATTCGCAATCGACAAACCGCTTACAGAAAAGGATTTTGACACCGTACCTGGAGGATTGTAAATAGTAGTATTGTTTGCATCAGCCGTATAACTCTGGTCGCCTGCAGTAGTTGGCGAAGTCCAGGTAATTCCATCTGTACTTACAAAAAAATTAATATCAAACTGCCGCGAGCCGCTCCTGTACTTCTCAATATCATATCCAATATTATAATTTGTAATGGTGCTGCCTGTATTATTAAGTAAATCAACCATCAGACAACGCGGGCTCGAATACGTATTCGAAGTAAGAAATCCAACAGCACGGTCTGTCGAAGAAGCAGTAATGCCATTTGCGAAATTATAAGCTCCCCCTTGCGAAGTACCCGTTAATACACCTGTACTTGTTGTTCCGGCAGCTTGTGTTGTTGCTGTGGTATAGGTTCCCCAAACAGGAGTTGTACTCAATCCGAATCTCCATCCGTTTGGCAAAGAAGCTGTGGCAGAAGTTCCTATGCCGTCAAAAGTTTCAGTATAAATAGTCGAAACCGATGAAATACTTATCTGTCCCTTTATTTCCGCAGAAACAAAGAACAGAAAACAGATAATATATAAACGATTAAATTTCATTCAATGAAACAACAACAGATACAGTGGTTTCGGAACAACCGGAATACATATTCCGGATTCCTGTAGGGTATTCACTTTCTGTTTTCAAAAGTACCAATTATAATGCTTATAATACGCAAAAATAGGCAAAAAGGTTGCATCCAACGATGAAATAATAATATGATTTTTTTAAGGAATTGACTAACTGAATGCTTATTGTTTCCTGTTTTTTATTTGGGCGAATAACCTTTCTGCATTCCCGAAAGTTGCTTCCTGCTTGGAGCGTGTGCTGAGCTTGTCGAAGTGTTCCAATCTTTTTATTCTTCTGAAAAAGAAGAATAAAAAGGATTTCCACTGCAATCAGGCGCAGTTGGAAGTGTAGTGTTCTCCTCAAGTTTTCCATACCAACACAAAAAAACTCTTTACGTTTCTGTAAAGAGTTTTTGTTGTTTTGTGACGTAAGTACAACTTACTTATAATATATGTCACGAAGAACTATCGTACATTTCATTTCTTCATTTTGGGCTTAGTGGGGTTTAAATTTTAAATACTATTAAATTTTACAAAATATTGTTTACCATTATATTTTGTTTGTAACCAAAGTTCTTTTTCTTCCAAACGCATTATATCCCAAGTTATGTTATTAGTGGTGCTGGTAGAATCACTTCCGAATCCGTATCTATATGGTCCAATTTTACCAAAATAGGGCGAACCATGAAAATCAAAATAGAGAATGATACTTTTTTTTCTATTTGAAAAATCCCAACTACCAAGCCCCTGGTAATTACTGTTTTTTGTAATATAATTGGCCATGCCCGGCTCATCGCCTTGCGGAGTTAAAAATTGGTACGTACCATAAAATATCTGATTTTTAAGATATGATGTGGAATCAACACCATTTATAGTAAAAGTAGAAACATCCCAAGTTCTGCAAAGCCTCTCCAATTTTGAATGTAAACTTAACAAAGGTCCATCAGGATACTTTTTGCAAGAAGCGTTAATTATAAAAACTACTATAACAAAACAGGATATAATTTTTTTAAATATACTTATTTCTTTTTTTTATCTATTTTATTTCCCTTTCACCATTGCTCTTATTTTCGTCAACAACTTTTTATCAATTTATTAATCCCAAAAGTACTAAATCATTCTTTACTCCTTGTAATAATAAACCATTCCCTAACCTTCCTACAATTGCTCACAGAAAAATTTCCCGAATAATTCCCCGAGAAACTTAAGGAAATGCAGTTCAGTTTCACTCTTTTTTGCTTCCAAAATCTTCGTCTTCTATTCCATAAAACAGGCTTTTATTTTTTCTTTATCGTATGAAAGCCTTATAAACGTTGAAAACACGTCTGGAAGACAGTTTAATGGCTAGGGAAGCTTCAGGGATGGTCACTGAAGCTTCGTGAACCGCAAAAGTCGGATCTTTTGTTGTTCGCGAAGCTTCCCTGATGGTTCCGGAACGTTCCCGAACCATCAGGGAAGCTTCAGTGATGGTTCGGGAAGCTTCCCAAACCGTTAAAGTTGTATCTTTTGCCGTTCACGAAGCTTCGTGAACGGCCAGTGAAGCTTCCCGGCCCGACCAACTATCAATTGGAGCGATATTGCTATTTTCTGCAAGTGTCGCTTTAATTTTTGCAGAATAATATTTAAAAAATGACATCGGTTCACTGTTAATTGGAACGGTTCGGGAAGACAGAATAGACAATTGTTATTAGAAATAAAAAAGTCCCGAAGAGATTCGGGACTTTTTTTATTAAACAGACTAGTAAACGAATAAACTAATGACCAATGAACTATTTCAGCTGATTGCCAGTCTTCCCTTTTGATAAAGTAACTTTCGATTTATTATTGCTCACAACGAATTGTTTTTTATACCATAGCGAAAGAATAATCGTACTGGCTGCAAACAATAAAATCCAGATATAAGCCGCAGTTTTAGGAGCTACATCCAACCCGAAAGTCAGCAGATTGTTGGCATTAAAATGGTTTTGCATGAATTCGGGAAGAATGTATTTCGTAAACGAATCGCTGCCAGGAGTTGGTCCATTTCCAAGATACGTTTTATCAGGAATCATATACATCAATGTAACTTTGGCAAGCCAAGTACATATTAATCCAAAACCTGTGACAGCAAAGAAAATCACAGCATTTATCTTTTTATCAGCAAGGTAAATTACTCCTTCGTATACCAAAATTACAGCCATACACATAAGGTATCTCGGGCCGCAGCTCCAGCCGCCCCACCATGTAAAAAACGACGATATCACCAGAAAGAAAGGGATACAGAACATCGCCAGATAATTTGACAACAGGCTTTTGAAAGGATATTTATTCAACAGTTCTTTAATTAAAAAGTATCCGCAAAGTAATAAAACAGGCACATAAGGAATTAATCCCATATAAAAACTGAATGACAAACCCCATAAACCCTCTAAAGTAGGGAAAGCAAAACCATAATGATGGCTCAACTGCTGCTGAAATACTTCCTGATTATGGTACGCATTAAGCATTGTGAAGCAGTTTCCGGTGATTGTATAATTGTAGAACAATATGAATAATATACTCGGCATCACTCCGGAAACATACCAAACAATATTTTTAAAACTTTTAGTCCTCATCCATATCACAAAAATCCAAAGCGGAATAGCTATTGCAACGGTATATTCGCTTGCAAAAGCAAGCCCGACACATAATCCCGACAGCAGGTATTTATTGTCTTTAATAAATATATATCCGAGCAGCAGCAGCAGTCCGGCAATGATATGATTGATATACGTTCCGGCAAAAACAAACATAAACGAACCATAAAAGGCAAGCATTACCAGTGCTACCGGAGAAATAGTTCCGACCGAGTTTTGTATCTTTTTGAATGCAAGAAAAATAATAATTACAAACGGAATACTGCCAAACAGCAGGCTGCCGAGCACCAATATCGGTATAATATCAGCCCGCATTGTGTATATCCCTTCTTCCTTGATGATAGGCGCCCATACATAAACTGGATATTTTCTGCCCATTTCTGCAGTGGTTTTGGTTAGTCCTGCTTTCTCAATCAGCCAGTAAAATGGAACAGCTGCAATGGTTGGAAACGGTGCTTTATCAGAATAAAAATGGTCACCTACCTTACTTTTATCCGCAGTATAATCGGTATATTTATCAATACAAAAGCTTCCATTTTCGAGCAGTGATAATACAGGCACAGCGCGAGATACCGTATTGGGGGTGCACCAGATATCAATATAAAACGATGCCAATAATAAATTAACAAGAAAGAAAACGAAGAGAAATGTTTTTTTGCCTGACAGAAAAGAAAACTTAGATGTTGACATGAGTGCAAAAATAGTCTTTATTTGCTAATCAGAAAATGAATAAAAGTACTGTGTATCAACCTTCCTACTGCCAATAACTAAAGTACAAGCATAAAAAAAGCCCTGCAAATAATGCAGGGCTTTTCTTTTGAAAGAAACAACAATTATTTTGTTGCTTTTTTGTCGTCAGCTTTTTTCTCAGCTTTCTTTTCTTCTTTCTTTTCTCCTTTTTTCTCAGCTTTTTTCTCGTCTTTTTTCTCAGCTTTCTTTTCTTCTTTTTTCTCTGTTTTAACAGGTTCTTGTTTTTTAACAGGTTCTTGTTTTGCAAAGGTAACTGTTGACATTAATAATGCTGCAGCTACAAATAAACTTACTTTTTTCATTTTTTTTTGTTTTTTAAGGTTAATTAATAAATTAAATTTTTATACTTCGGGATAAGCCAATAAGCGTACCACAAATTTTCAAAACCTATTATTTACAATAATTTTGGCTTAATTTAACAATTGAAGGGTTTTTAAAACAGAAGTTTATTGCATAAGTCAACACGCCAAAACACCTGTATAATTAATACTTACAAAGCATTAATCATAATAATATTTTTTGCTGTGCCAAAAAAATAATTTCTTCATGTTTTATGAGTTGAGAATTCCAAAAATCTAAAACCAGGTATTAATTAAGATAACAATCCATGTTTTGGGAGGTCGATAACTGAAATTTTATTCCGAATTACTTTATCTATTATATAGTTTGTTCCAATTTTGATACTGCTCCCGAATAAATATGGTAAGAAGTCTATTATAGAAGCCATTATAACAATATTTTTTGTACTTTTGCGTTCCTTAAAAAAATAACAATAAAGTATTAAACAAAAAACAAAAAAATGGATATTATTCAGGAGAATATTGATGAAGTGAATGCAGTGTTAAAGGTTAAAGTAACTGAAAATGATTATTTGCCTAAAGTAGAAAATGAATTGAAGAATTATCAGAAGAAAGCCAATATACCTGGGTTTCGCCCTGGTAAAGTGCCCGCAGGAATGATTAAGAAAAAATATTTCAAGCCGTTAATGGTAGATGAAATAAACAAACTTCTTGCAGATTCGGTAAACAGCTACCTTAATGAAAATAAGGTAGAGATGCTTGGCAACCCTTTGCCAAAGAGAGACGACAATAATATTATTGATTGGGATAACCAAAAGGATTTTGAATTTACTTACGAAATGGGGCTTGCACCAAAGTTTACTGTTGAGCTTTCGGGCAAAGATAAATTCACGTATGCAACAGTAAAAGTGGACGAAGATTTAATAAGCAAATATGTAACTGATATTGCAAGACGCTACGGAAAGGTGGAAGAAGCTGAGATTTCGGCTGACAGTGATTTATTGAACGGTGATTTTGTGGAGCTTGATGCCAATGGAGAAATTCTTCCGGGAGGAATTTTCAAAACAGGTTCTTTATTTTTGGATAGAGTAAAAGATGAAGCAACAAAAAAAGCATTAATTGGTATTAAGAAAGACGATAAAGTAATTTTGGATGCACAGCATCTTTCCGAAAACAAAGTTGACCTTGCTGCTTTGCTTGGCATAGATAAAGAGAAAGCGGAATCGCTTAACTGCAAAATACAGTTTACTGTAAAAAACATTACACGTCTTGGTGCTTCCGAAATTAATCAGGAGTTATTTGATAAATTGTATGGTCCCGGAAGCATAACAACAGAAGAGGAATTCAGATTAAAAATAAAAGATGAATTGACTTCCATGTTTATGAATGACAGCGACCGCAAGTTTTATAACGATGTGGTAGATCATTTGATGAAGAAGATTTCTTTTAATCTGCCTCACGAATTTTTGAAACGCTGGATACTTAACACCAACGATAAACCTATTACTTCTGAGCAACTGGAAGTTGAATATGATAATTATTCTCAAGCGATGAAATGGCAGTTGATAGAAAATAAAATCATTAAGGATAATAACATTAAAGTTACCAATGAAGAACTTATAGAGGATATGAAAGCTGCGATTTTGAGCCAGTATGGTCAGATGGGATTTCAGCCTACAGATGAACAGATGGACGAAACAGTGAAAAGAGTTTTGAAAAATGAGGAAGAAGCAAAGAAAGCTTTCGAAAAACTTTACGGACAAAAAGTAATGGACTTATTCAAAACAACTTTTACTTTGGAGAATAAAGAATTGGCGTATGATGAATTCTTTAAATCTGCCAAATAGACAATAATTGTTTTGAGGTCTGGTTTTTGTTTGTACTTTTAACAAAATATTATTATTAATAAACAGTAAACACTAATAAATAAACAATATAATTATGTTCGACAACAACGAATTTCGCAAGTATGCAGTAAAGCACAGAGGAATCAGTGGAACCACATTTGATTCGTACACACGCCACAATGTTACGAGTATGACACCTTATATTATTGAGGAGCGTCAGTTAAACGTAGCGCAGATGGACGTTTTCTCCCGTCTGATGATGGATAGAATCATTTTCCTTGGAACAGGAATAGATGATCAGGTAGCTAATATTATTCAGGCTCAGTTGTTGTTTCTGCAGTCAGTAGATGCAAAAAGAGATATTCAGATATATTTGAATAGTCCGGGAGGCTCTGTTTATGCAGGGTTGGGTATTTATGATACCATGCAGTATATTGCTCCTGATGTTGCAACTATCTGTACAGGTATGGCAGCATCTATGGGTGCAGTACTTATGTGTGCAGGTACCAAAGGAAAACGTGCTGCTTTGAAACATGCACGTGTAATGATTCATCAGCCGATGGGTGGTGCTGAAGGACAAGCTTCGGATATTGAAATTACTGCAAAGGAAATTCAAAAATTGAAAAAAGAATTATATGAGATAATTGCGAAACACAGCGGACAGACTTATGAAAAAGTTTGGGCTGACAGTGACCGTGATTACTGGATGACATCTGAAGAAGCAAAAGCTTACGGAATGGTGGATGAACTTTTATTAAAAACTAAATAGTAATCTGATTACCGGCTAAATGGTTAGCGGCAGAGCTGTTAACCATTTATTTTTTGATACGATTTAACCAGAAAAAAAAGGAAATGGCGAAGGAAGATAAAGAAATTAAATGTTCGTTCTGTGGGCGCAGCAAGCAGGATACAGATGTATTAATTGCCGGCATCACCGGTCATATCTGCAACCACTGCGTTACTCAGGCACAAACAATAGTGCGTGACGAAGTAAGCACCCGAGCCAATTCATCCATTTTCAATGCGCTGCATTTACTTAAACCACATGATATTAAAAAGCATCTGGATGAATATGTTATCGGTCAGGATGATGCAAAGAAGGTATTATCAGTAGCTGTTTACAATCACTACAAACGATTGATACAGACAACAGTCAAGACTACGCGCAAAGATGAAATTGAAATAGATAAGTCAAACGTGATAATGGTTGGCGAGACTGGAACAGGAAAAACATTACTTGCCCGTACTATCGCCAAGGTTTTGAATGTACCTTTTTGTATTGCTGATGCTACTGTGCTTACAGAGGCAGGTTACGTGGGCGAAGATGTGGAAAGTATTTTATCCCGATTGTTGCAGGCTGCAGATTTTGATGTGGCTGCTGCCGAAAGAGGAATTGTATTTATTGACGAGATTGATAAGATTGCCCGCAAGAGTGATAATCCTTCGATAACACGTGATGTTTCAGGAGAAGGAGTGCAACAGGGTTTATTGAAATTGCTTGAAGGTTCTATTGTTGCTGTTCCTCCACAAGGTGGAAGAAAACATCCAGAACAAAAAATGATTCAGGTAAACACCAAGAATATATTATTTATATGCGGGGGAGCTTTTGATGGAATTACCAGACACATTGGCAACAGGATGAATACACAGGCGATTGGATATTCGATGGATAAAGAAACTGAAAATATTGACAGAGATAATTTGCTGCAATATGTTTCTCCGCAGGACATAAAGAGTTTTGGATTGATACCTGAATTAATTGGACGTTTACCGGTTCTTACATTTTTGAGTCCTTTGGATGCCCCTACTCTATTGCGTATTTTGAGTGAGCCAAAAAATGCTTTGGTAAAGCAATACACTCATTTATTTGATATGGATGGTGTAAAGTTGAAATTTGAAAAAGGTGTTTTGGATTTTATTGTGGAGAAGGCGATGGAATTTAAACTTGGTGCAAGAGGATTACGTTCCATTTGCGAAGCAATAATGATGGATATGATGTTTGATGCACCTTCGGATTCGAGTACAAAAGAATTTAGTATTACCCTTCGCTATGCGAAAGAAAAACTAAAAAAATCAACGCTGAATAAATTAAAAGTAGCATAAGATATTATTGGAATTAAAATATAAACCATTGTCAACTGAAAAGTGGCAATGGTTTTTTATTTTGAAACTTAATTGTAATTACATTTGTCCATGAATCATTTCCCTGTAAGTTATTCTTCTTTAGATGCCAAATCACTGCTGAAACTGGTAGTTGATGAATATGAGGTAGATTCAAAATCTACTATTACTTTTATCAAGAGGGGATTTAATGATACTTACCTGATTACCGGCCCGATGGGAAATAAATATATTCTTCGTATTTATAATTATAACTGGAGAAGCAGGAAAAGTATTGAAGCAGAAATAGATTTGTTGCTGCTTCTCGATTCAGAAAATATTAATGTATCTGCTCCTATCGGCAATAAACAAAATAAATATTACGGAACAATTAAATCGCCTGAAGGAGAGCGTTATTTTGTATTATTCAGCTATGCTGAAGGATTGCAGAAAAGGAAATTAAGCATTGAGCAGTCGTATTTATTAGGTTCAGAAACGGGTAAAATACATTCAATAACAAAAGGATTGAAGAATGAAAATGCGGCTCAGAATTATGATATATCTTTTCAATTTGAAAAAACAATGCATATTCTGGGGCCTATTCTTATTGAATTTCAGGAAGAATATAATTATCTGAATGAGTTGAAGAAAGATTTTCTGAATACATTTAATAAAGCAAATAAAAGCGGACTGGCTAATGGAATTTGTCATGGAGATTTGCAGGCTGAAAATATCCATTTTACTGATGAAGGCAAATTGACTTTATTCGATTTTGATTTTATGGGTAATGGATATCTTGCTTATGATATTGGAGTATTTATCTGGTATGACCACAAAAATAAAACAAAGGAAATTATTGATAGTTTTATAAATGGCTATGAAATGCAACGAAAATTATCATTGACGGAAAAGAAGCTGCTTCCTTATTTCAGTACGCTACGGGCTTTATTTCAAATGACTATTTATTGCGAATTAAATGACGGGCAATATTTACCGCAATGGGCACCTCAACAAATAGCTGATTTTGTGAAAAAAATTAAGAATTGGCACGAAAAAGAAATGCAGAAATACTGAGATAAATACTATAAAATAAGGAATGCTGCAATAATCATAATAATTATTATTATCAGATACTGCCATATATCCGGGAAATATATTTTCACATACTCCCAGGTTGATTTCGGTTTTTTGTTCTCTTCCATTTTAATTAAAGTGTGTGCCTACAACATCCAGAAATTCATTGAAACAGGCACTATTACCCGCTACAATTTCTTTACCGAAAATATAATTTCGATTGCCGTTAAAGTCAGCAACTCTGCCTCCTGCCTGTTGAACAATAAAGGCACCAGCAGCTACATCCCAAGGCTGAAGACCATATTCATAAAACCCATCGAATCTACCGCAGGCAAAATACGCTAAATCGGTTGCAGCAGAACCTAATCTGCGCAAACCATGTGTGTTTTGCATAAAGTATTTAAAAAGTTCGATGTATTCATCCATCCTGTTATAATCATAATAAGGGAAACCTGTTGCAAGAAGAGAGTCAGCCAACGATGCCGCTTTAGAAACTTGTATTTCATTCGAATTGAGGTACGCTTTGCTATGTTCCCATGCATAAAAACATTCATCGAAATTAATCTCATAGACTACTCCCAAAACTATTTTATCATTACACATTAATGCGATGCTTATTGCATAACAGGGGATACCGTGAATAAAATTAGTTGTTCCATCAAGAGGATCTATAATCCAATTATACGTAGTTCCTTTTTTGGTTGAGGTTCCTTCTTCGGCAATAAAACCTGCTTCGGGCAATAATGTTGAAAGTGTTTCAATAAGCTTTTTCTCAGAAGTTTTGTCAACATAAGAAACAAAATCATTTTTACCTTTTATTTCAATTTTATTTAAACTGAAACTTAATTGTTCATTTTTAATGAAACTTCCGACCGATTTTGCAGCAATACATACATCATTGCAAATACTTTGTAAATCAATATTCATAGAAATTATTTCTTGACAAAGGTATAATTTAATGTTTCATCATTATATTAGGATTACAAACAAAAATTTATTTATTTTTGATGCGAATATTATGAAAAATAATACAAACCCCATTCTTAAGGATTCTTTTACCAATTTCATTGCTGTGGCATTTATGATTTTAGTAAGCATTTCCTCTTTCGCTCAATCTGATGCTAAGTTTACTGTAAGATTTAAACTTATTATTAAAAGTGGTGATATGAGCAATGCTCAGATAACTATCACTAAAAACGGAACTCCTTATAAAGTTATTACTCCTGAAAGTGGATATAGAAATATTGATTTGGAATTTGATGGAGATTATATTTTTTCGTGCACAAAAATGGGATATATTGCCAAGGATGTTGCTTACGATACACATATTCCGGCTGGAAGAGAAGCGGAAGAATTCCCAAAATTTGAATCGGTTGTAGAATTGTGGCCTCAACCTTCTGGCGCCGTAGTTACTTTCTCTCAGCCTGTCGGGAAAATACATTATGATAGCAAGTCCGATAATTTCGGATACGATAAAGATTATACAAACAGCGCGTTGGAAATGCAGAAAAAGGCAACTGAACACCCTGTGCCAAAACCAAAGCCTCCAACTCCACCACCACCACCACCACCATCACCACCACCACCACCGCCGCCCAAAGTGGTTAGCAAACCTATTCCAGTGGAAGTGAAACAAACTGAGTATAAACCTGATCCGCCAAAGCCAAAACCTGTGGTGGCTGAAACAGCCACACCTATAAAGAAGATGGAAAAGGAAATTGTTGTCAGAGTTGTTCAGGAGGACAGAAAAAAAACGACAATTGTTGAAGTAACTGTACTTGGTAAAAATAAATATGAATACAAAAAAGAGGAATTCGCCTGGGGCGGTATCTATTTTTATAAAGATGGATTTAATATTTCAGACAGGACTTTTGAAAAAGAAACAGAAAAAGAATAAATGTTTCTAGTAGCAGTTATCATTTATTGATTAACACACTGTTGAGCATACTCAAGTTTTATTTTTTCTTTTTGAAATTTCGGGTCATCAAATCGAAGCTTCATTCCATTGAACGACTTATTACTACTTGAAAATTAAGGAAGCAGAATTAAAACCAATTCTTAATGTAATCAAATATATAGTTCCCTTTCTTATTAAGAAAAAAAACGATTTTGGAGGTTCCCTAAAAAAGCTTCCGAATTTAATTATATATTTCTAGATCG
>CAIQBY010000379.1 GCA_903870175.1 uncultured Bacteroidota bacterium | reverse complement strand
ATAAGCAAGTATCCGAGAAATACTTTTGCATTGATTCAGCGTGGTGTGGCTTTGTCGGAATTGTCGAAAAAAGATTCGGCAATGCTTGATTTTAATGCGGTATTAAAATATGATTCGGTAAATATTGATGCTTTGTTTAACCGTTCGCTGATTTATCTGGATGGTGCAAAAACGGATGCAGCAGTGGCTGATTTAAACAGTGTTATTCGCCTGTCGCCGGGTTATGCTTCTGCTTATTTTAACCGTGCAATTATCTATGGAAATGAAAAAAAGTATAAAGAATCGCTTCGTGATTATGATAAGGTGATTGAATTAAATCCGCAGAATATACTGGCTTATTTTAATAGGGCAATAGTGGAATCGGACAATAAAGATTTGAAAGGTGCATTGAAAGATTATGATAAAGTGATTGAATTGTTTCCTGATTTTGCGGATGCATATTATAACCGTTCGCTGGTGAAAAAAGATTTGAATAATGTGAAAGGTTCTACAGAAGATTATAAAAAAGCATTGGAAATAAAACAGAAAAATTATTCGCTGAACGATAGTGTGAAATTTACGAAAGGAGTGCAGTTGATGAAATTGATGACACAGAATATTCCTAATGCTCAGAAAGATGATGCGAACCAAAAATCGCAAAATACCTTGGCTGATATTCAGCTGCAACCTGTGTTCTCCATCACATTGCTGCCTGTGCCCAAAAACTTCAGGATATATAAAACAGGGGATAAAAAACAGTATGAAAACAATGTTATCAGTCTTGTAAATAATAAAGATACGGTGGATGTAAATAAGGTGAAGGAGGAAATAAAACAGCTTGGCTTGGCGATTGATAAAAATCCAAATGATGCTTCTGATTATCTGGACAGGGCAATTTTATACAGTTCGATAAAGAATTATAATGAATCATTTGCAGATTATGATAAGGCGATTAAATTGAATCCGGCAAATCCGATGGCTTGGTTTAGCCGCGCCAACACACGATTTAAACTGCTTGAACTGATGCATACTTTTGATGAACCTACATTAATAGATAATAAGAATAGTAAATCAAATAAGAAACAAGTTCAGAATACGCATACGTATGAAATGATAATCAACGATTATAATAAAACGCTGCAATTAGACTCCAGCTTCACTTATGCGTGGTTCAATAATGCAAACACTAAAATATTAATTGGCGATTACAAAGGTGCGGTAAAGGATTTTTCAAAAGCAATTGAAATTGATCCTACACTTTCCGATGCTTATTTCAACAGAGGTTTATTATTAATTTTTCTCAACGATATTGATAATGCCTGCAAAGACATCAGCAAAGCCGGTGAACTCGGAATAACGGAAGCATATAATGTTATAAAAAGATATTGTTATAAATGAAAGCCTCACCCCTTAATCCCCTCTCCAAAAGAGAGGGGGCAGGAAGTGATAAACGAAATATAAATTAAATATGAAGAAATTAATCTCAGTATTATTAGCACTTGCAATTACAATCAATCTGGTTGCTCAAACTAACAAGTTTACTATCAGCGGATATGTAAAAGATGCGAAAACGGGTGAAGAACTTATTGGCGCAACTGTTATCATAAAAGAAATTCCTGCCACAGGAATCAATACAAATGCGTATGGATATTATTCAATTACCATTCCCGAAGGCACTTACACGGTGGTGGCACAATACATAGGTTACGAATTAAAAACAGATACTATTGTGTTGAAACAAAATGTTAAACGGGATTTTGTTTTATCAGAAAAAGTAAATCAGCTTAATGAAATTGTTGTTACTGATGAAAAGAAAGATGAAAACATTACCAACACTCAAATGGGTGTGCAGAAGCTGGATGTGCAGCAAATAAAGGCAATCCCGGTATTTATGGGCGAACAGGATATATTAAAGACTCTTCAACTGTTGCCGGGTGTAAAATCAGTAGGTGACGGAAGCAGCGGTATATATGTGCGGGGAGGCACTGCTTCACAAAATCTGGTGTTGCTGGATGAAGCTACGGTTTACAATGCTTCGCATTTATTGGGTTTCTTTTCGGTGTTTAATTCAGATGCTATAAAAGATGTTACTCTTTATAAAGGTACGCAGCCTGCTGAGTTTGGCGGGAGACTAACATCAGTGCTTGATATAAAAATGAGAGACGGGAACGACCAGAAATACAGTGTAAGCGGAGGAATAGGTTTAATTGCTTCGCGACTGAATTTTGAAGGACCTATAAAGAAAGGCAAAGGTTCGTTTCTTGTTTCTGCACGCAGAACGTATGCCGATTTTTTATTGAAAACATTTGATAAAACTTTCAAAGGTTCTTCACTTTATTTCTATGATTTAAATTTAAAAGCAAATTACAAACTTAATGATAAAAACAGAATTTATGTTTCCGGTTATTTCGGAAAAGATGTTTTAGGCTTTGGTGGCTTTGGTCTAAACTATGGTAATGCAACAGGTACTGTAAGATTAAATCATTTGTTTACAGAGAAACTATTTTCAAATACATCTTTAATTTTCACGAATTACGATTACAAAGTAACTACCAGTTTTGGTGCTAACAATTTGGATATAGTGTCTCGAATTCAAGACTACGCTTTTAAAGAAGACTTTCAATATTTCCTGAATTCTAAAAACAAAATTAAGTTTGGACTCAACTCTACTTTCCATCGCATTATTCCGGGAGTCATTACTTCCAGTACGAATTCGCCTATCAGCAAACAACATCTCAACAATAAATACGCGTTGGAAAATGCACTTTATGTTTCTCACGAAGTGAAGCCCACCACCAAATTCAGTTTTGAATATGGCTTGCGGCTTACTTCTTTCAGCCTGTTTGGTCCCGGCACTTTTTATACGTATGATGCCAACGACAACATTACCGATTCGGCAAACTATAGTAAATCACAAATTGTGAAGACGTATATTAATCTTCAACCACGCGCTGCTGCCAACTATGTATTGAATTCCAAGAGTTCTTTTAAGGCAAATTATTCAAGAAATGTGCAATACCTTCATCTGCTTTCCAATTCTACTTCTGGCAACCCTACTGATTTGTGGGTGCCATCAAGTAATAATATAAAGCCTGAAATTGCGGATGAGTTTTCATTGGGTTATTTTAGAAACTTCCTCAACAATATGCTCGAAACATCTGTGGAAGCTTACTATTCTAATTTCCAGAATCAGATTGATTATATCAATGGTGCTCAATTAAATTTGAATGCGAATGTGGAATCGCAATTGCTATATGGACGTGGAAGAGCTTATGGTCTTGAATTTTTCCTGAAGAAAAAGTATGGAAGATTTAATGGCTGGATTGGCTACACACTTGCCCGCTCAGAGCGTTTAATTAACGGCATCAACAGCAACAACTGGTATCCTGCGACACAGGATATTACGCACGATATATCTGTCGTTGGTATTTTTGAGATAAGTAAAAAGTGGACTGCTTCGGCAGCATTTGTATATTATACGGGCAATGCCGTAACGTTCCCAAGTGGTAAATATCAGGTAAACGGACAGGTTGTATTTTATTATACCGAGCGAAACGGCTATAGAATGCCTCCTTACAACAGGCTCGACATAGGATTTACCTATCAGGCAAAGAAGACAGCTAAGTTTGAATCAAGCTGGAATTTCTCCTGTTATAATGCTTATGGTCACGAAAACCCTTATAGTATTACCTTTCAGCAAGACCCCAACAATCCTGAACAGACACAGGCTGTGATGACGTACTTATTCCGCTGGGTTCCATCAATTACTTATAACTTTAAATTTTAATAAAATGAAAAATATCATTCGTTTCGCTTTTACTTTGTCAATATTAACAGTGGGATTTACATCCTGTACCAAAGTTATTAATCTTGATTTAAACTCTGCAAACCCAAACATAGTGGTGGATGCAGAAGTTACCGACCAGCCCGGACCATATACTGTCAATCTTACTAAAACTGTAAACTTCAGTGATAACAATGTTTTCCCGCCTATTTACGGGGCTTCCGTAATCATAAGTGATAACGTTGGTAACTCCGAAACACTTGTAGAAACAAGCGCAGGGTTTTATACTACATCGCATCTGCAAGGCGTTGTCGGCAGAACTTATAATATATCAATAACAAATGAAGGAAAAAATTATACAGCCATTTCTACTATGCCTGCCGGTGTTTCCATCGATTCTGTTATTGCCGATACAAGTGCCAATCAAGGCGGAGGTTTTGGCGGCGGCGGAAGAAGCGGACCTCCTTCGGTTAGCATCAAAGCTATTTTTACTGACCCTTCAGGCATTGCCAATTATTATCGCCTTATTGAATATACCAACAGAGTTCCCAATTATAAAAACATTTCTGTAATTTCTGACAACTTGCAGGATGGCTCTGTAATTACTGCCAACGTTACGAGGCGCGATACTACCATACATCACGGTGATTCGGTAACGGTGATATTAGAATCCATTGATGCTAATGTGTATGAATATTTCAGAACGCTGCGACAGATAACTCGTCCTCAAACAGGCTTCCAGGCTTCTGTTCCCGGAAATCCTACAACTAATTTAAGCAATAATGCTTTGGGGTTTTTTAGTGCGCAGGCAGTACGACAAAAAACTATTGTGGTGCCGTAGGGAATTGGAGAAAGTGTCGGAAAAACTATTTTGAAATAAGTAATTGTTTAAAGAACGTAAACGTATTACGAATATTTAGCAACCCTAAAAGATAACCAATTTAATATTGTTATTCACAATCCGACGTTTATAATATTATTTTAATTGTGTTCATGACCTGATTATCTGTACTAATTTCGATTTTTAATAAAGTTTACATTGATAAGCAATTGCTAATTGAATTTTGAAACTTTATAACTTTGAACAAATATAATGGCAGAGCCTAAAAAAAATACGATTAAAAATACTTTAAAGGACAGTAAGGAAGAGGTAAAATCTTCGGAGAATAAATCTAAAAAGGAAAAAATAAAAGAGCAATCAAATTCTCCTAAAAGTCCGTTCCGCGAACGTATCAGCAACTTGTTTGCTTTTGTTTACGACGAGCGATTTCAGAAAATATTTGGATTGACGCTGATTTTGTTTGCGGTTTATTTATCCATTGCCTTCGCTTCCTTTGTTTTCACATGGCAAAACGATTACAGCGCAGTAGTCGGCAATTTATTTTCTCCTGAAATTAAGGTAGAAAACTGGCTTGGAAAGGCAGGCGCATTACTTTCTCATATTTTTATTTACAAATGGTTCGGGTTTGCATCCTACATTTTTCCGGTAGTATTCTTTGCAATAGGAGCTAAAATATTGTTCAATGCCGAGAAAATCAATTTGAATAAAATATATGCCAATAGTTTTTTCTGGATGATATTTTTATCCATTGGCAGCGGTTATATTTTCCGAGATTCCCAGGTATTTCCAGGTGGCGCATTCGGATATGTACTGAGTAATAAGTTAAACGACTTTATTGGAACCGTTGGAACAGGCGTGCTGCTTGGATTTACGTTTATCGTGTTTCTTGTTGTTGCTTTCAATATCGCCTTTAAGAGTAATAAAGAAAATCCTGAAGTAGAAGATGAAGCGATAGAACCTGTTCTAAAAGAAGAAGCAAAGTTGGAGATAAAAAATACCGTGAAAGAAAAACTGGAAGACACAAAGAGTAACGTATTTGAAATCACAAATGATACTAAACATGATATCGTAGAAGATATTGAAAAACCTATTGATAATGAACCCTTGGTTCTGTCGTCCGATACTGACGCTGTGCCTTTTACAGTGGAAAATGCCGGGATAATTGAAAATAAAGCCGAAGAATTAACTCCTGAACAAATTGCAGAAGCCCTGAAAGCTCAGGTAGGAGAGTACGACCCAACATTGGATTTATCGTCATACCAGTTTCCCCCGATTGATTTACTTGAAGATTATGGTGGCTCAAAAGACATTGTAATTAATACCGAAGAGCTTACTGCGAATAAAGACCGTATTCTTAAAACGCTTGGAGATTATGGAATAGAAATCACCAAGATATTAGCAACTGTTGGACCCACAGTTACACTTTATGAAATTATACCTGCAGCCGGAGTTAGAATTTCCAAAATAAAAAATCTGGAAGATGATATTGCGCTAAGTCTTTCAGCACTCGGCATACGTATTATTGCACCCATGCCAGGCAAAGGAACTATAGGTATCGAAGTGCCGAATCTTAATCCGGAAATGGTTCCGATGCGCACTTTGCTTGCTTCGGAGAAGTTTCAGAATACAAAGATGGATTTACCTATTGCGTTGGGTAAAACAATAAGCAACGAAATATTTATTGCCGACTTAGCTAAGATGCCTCACTTATTGATGGCAGGAGCTACAGGACAAGGGAAATCAGTTGGTTTGAATGCTGTGCTTGTTTCTTTGTTGTATAAAAAGCATCCGTCACAAATTAAATTTGTACTTGTTGACCCTAAAAAGGTGGAACTTACTCTATTCAATAAAATAGAAAGACATTATCTTGCAAAGCTTCCAGATAGCGCGGATGCAATTATTACAGATACTAAAAAGGTGGTACATACGCTCAACTCATTATGTATAGAGATGGATCAGCGATATGATTTATTGAAAGATGCGGAAGTACGTAACTTGCGTGAATACAATGCGAAATTCATTTCTCGAAAGTTAAATCCTAATAACGGACATAAGTTTTTACCTTATATAGTTTTAGTGGTGGATGAGTTTGCGGATTTAATTATGACCGCCGGCAAAGAAGTGGAAACGCCAATTGCAAGGCTTGCACAACTTGCACGTGCTATTGGAATACACCTTATAATTGCAACTCAACGACCATCGGTAAATATTATAACCGGTACTATCAAAGCGAATTTCCCTGCACGTATTGCATTCCGCGTTACTTCAAAAATAGATTCACGAACCATTCTCGATTCGGGCGGAGCAGACCAATTGATAGGCAGAGGTGATATGTTACTTTCTACCGGAAATGATTTAATTCGTCTTCAATGTGCTTTTGTAGATACTCCGGAAGTTGATAAGATATGTGATTTTATTGGCAGTCAGCGTAGTTACCCAACGGCCTTTATGCTACCTGAATATGTTGATGAAAATGGTGAAGGCAGCGGAAGCAAGGATGATGACCCATCTCAACGTGATGCTTTCTTCAAACAAGCCGCTGAGATAGTTGTTCAGACTCAACAGGGTTCGGCTTCGTTATTACAAAGGAGATTGAAACTGGGATACAATAGGGCAGGCAGGATTGTTGATCAGTTGGAGTCGGCAGGAATCATTGGTCCTTTCGAAGGTTCCAAGGCGCGCGAAGTATTAATAAAAGATATGTTATCTTTGGACCAGTTTTTGAAAGAGTCAGATAACAAATAAAATTTAAAGTATGTTTAGAACAAGAATAGCTGCAATAATATTATTAGGAATTATATCCTTTAATTCCAGCGCACAAAACGATGCACAGGCAAAGAAAATATTAGATGAATTAAGTGCTAAAACAAAAGCCTATACTTCCATTAAAGCTGAATTTACTTTCGTGAACGAAAAGAAAGACAAAACAAAGGACACTCAAAATGGAAAGATACAAACCAAAGGTTCTAAATATAAATTGGAAATTCCGGGACATGATATTTATTGTGATGGGAAAACAGTTTGGGATTTTATTAAAGATGCAAATGAAGTGCAGATAAAAGACATGGAAACAGGAGGTGATGATGGTTTAAATCCTTCAACTATATTTACAATTTATGAAAAAGGATATAAATATAAATTTGAAGGCGAAGATGCAATTACTCAAACAATAAGCTTGTTTCCGGATAATCCGGATAAAAAGAAATTTCATACTTCTAAATTATTTATTGATAAAACAAAGAAGCAGATTACAAGTGTGAAAATGATGATGAAGGATGGCTCAACGCAAACATATACCATTAAATCGTTTGAAACAAATATAAACATTCCCGATACTGATTTCACTTTCAATGCTAAGGCACATCCGGGAGTTTCTGTTGAAGATTTAAGATAGTCAACTTTAAGGTAAAAAGCGGAAAGGCGATTGATAAAACCGCCTTTCCGCTTTTTACTTTGAACAAAACTGATTAATTCATCGGCACATCAATCACCAATATTTCAGCATCTGAATTTGCAGATAAAGAAATGTTTTCCGTTTCCCAAACACCTATTGCATCTCTTTTACCAAGCAGTTGACCTGCAACATTAACTTCACCGCTGATAATAAAAATATAAGCACCATTGCCTTTATGCTGAATGGAATAATTCACCGAAGTTTCTGCTTTAAATTTCCCCAAAGAAAAATATGCATCTTGATTTATCCACATAATATCATCAGATTTCACAGGAGCAACGATTGTTTTAAACTTCCCGTTTTTATCTTCCTCGGTGAAAACTCTTTGCTCATAACGGGGTTCAATATTTTTTTCTTTTGGAAAAACCCATATTTGCAACAGGTTTATTTCTTCGGTTTTCGAATGATTATATTCAGAATGCATCAGTCCGGAGCCGGCACTCATTGCCTGAATTTCATT
>CAIQBY010000378.1 GCA_903870175.1 uncultured Bacteroidota bacterium | reverse complement strand
TATTATTAAATGAAAAATGTAAATTTATTTTCTCTTCTAATTGTTATTAGTATATCCAGTAATTTATTCTTAAACAAATTAACAGCTCAAACAATTTCTGCCGGAGCATATTATTCTTTCTTTATTTGCAGTAATGACAATAATGCACCTTGGGGCTGGGGAGTAAATCAGAATGGACAACTTGGAAATGGAACTACAACTAACCGACATGTTCCTGTAAGAACAAGTAATATTTCAAATATTATTGCAATTTGCGGCAGACAAAATCACTCAATTGCACTAAGCGGTGACAGTACTGTTTGGTCATGGGGAGATAATTTGACTTATGGAGATCTTGGTGATGGTACTTCAACTCAAAGAAATTCACCCGTCCATGTCTTAGGTCAAGGAGGAGTAGGTTTCCTCAGTTTTATTATATCAATTTCCGGTGGAGATTATCATTCTCTTGCAGTAAAAGAAAATGGAACTGTTTGGGCTTGGGGAAGAAATTCGGCAGGACAACTAGGTGACAATACTTCAACAAACAGAAGCACCCCAGTTTTAGTTCCTGGACTTTCCAGGATTATTTCAGTAACAGGTGGCGGAGAATTTTCTTTAGCACTTGATAGTACGGGTAATGTATTTTCATCCGGGAATAACAGTTCGGGCCAGTTGGGTATTGGCAGTACTACAAATCAACATACATTTAGTCAAATATATAGTTTAACAGGGATTACAGCCATAGGTGCCGGTACTTTACATTCAATAGCACTAAAAAACGATTCCACTGTTTGGACTTTTGGTAGTAATGGATATGGCCAACTTGGAGACAGCACAACAAATGATAGTTCAACACCAATTAAAGTCAAAAGTTTATCCGGTATTATAGCAATTGCTGCAAGCGGATCCCATTCAATGGCTTTAAAATCTGATGGAACAGTTTGGGGGTGGGGAGATAATCAAAATGGTGACATAGGTGATGGAACAACCATACAGAGAAATTACCCGGTTAAGATTGATAGTTTGAGTGGAATTACTTCTATTGCTTGCGGGGCATTTCATGGTCTTGCATTAAAGAATGATGGTTATGTTTGGGCTTGGGGTAATAATACAGACGGTCAAATAGGAGATAATACTCAAACTGAGAGGGATTCTCCGGTTCAAGTAAAATATTTATGTTCTTCTTTATCCGTGCCTGAAGAAACCTTAGATCAAGAAATTACTGTTGCTCCCAACCCATTTAATTCATTCCTTAATATAAGTTTTAGTAAAGAACAAAAGAACATTTCAATTAGAATTTATAATGTTTTGGGTGAAGAAGTAGAATCTTTAAAGTTTACAGGTCAAAACTTATCAATAGGAAAAGGAGAAATGAGTTCTGGAATTTATCTTTTACAAATAGAAGACAACAAGAATAATATTTCGAACAAAAAAATTATTGTTCAATAATACTACAGTAAAATTCCTGCAAATGTATCCCAACAAAGGAAAATAGATAAAATTTCTTTTCTAATGTTTATTATTAAAGGCTGCACAAAGAAAATTGAATACTTTTGTGACTTTAACGATTTACATTAATCTATGGCAGTACCGGTAATTTCTGTTCTTATGCCCGTTTATAATGCAGGTGACTATATCCGTGAAGCGATTGAAAGTATTTTAACACAAACATTTTCCGACTTTGAATTCTTAATTATAAATGATGGCTCTACTGATGAGACCGAAAACATAATATTATCCTATACAGATAAACGAATAAAGTATGTAAAAAATGATAAAAATATCGGTTTAACAGCTACATTGAACAAAGGGATATCTTTAACTGATACAAAATATATGGCCCGCATGGATGCTGATGATATTGCTTTCCAAGATAGGTTAAAGGTTCAGTATGATTTTATGGAGGCAAACCCTGAAATTGGAGTAAGCGGCGGATGTTTTGAGATATTTGGAAATACTAATCAGTTAAAGCAACATCCATTGTCGGATATGGAAATAAAAGCAAATTTATTATTTAGCTGTGTTTTATGTCATCCTTCTGTAATATTAAGAACTGCATTATTAAAGAAAAACAATATTACCTACGGAGTAACATTTGATTATGATGATGAGTTTGAACATAAGATTTTAGAATTGGAAGATTTTGGATTATGGCATAAACTCAAATCCGTTACTAATTTTGAAAATATAAATCACCCTTTAATTAAATATAGAATGATAGGGCAAAATCTTTCAACAAAAAAAGAAGATATAATTCTAGAACGGAAAAAGCAATTTTATTCACATGTTTTAAAAGAATTGAATATTGTTCCGAACAACATTAATTTATTACTACATATTAGCCCTAAATATATTTTTAAATCCAAGTCCAACAAGGATATTTATTCATTTAAATCATATTTAAATGAAATATTAAAAAACAATAAGCAGTTGAAAATATATAACGAGATTGAATTGGAAAAAGTTGTTAAACAAAGATGGATTCATTTGTTTTATTTTCTGCCGGAGCATAATTATAAAAGTGTCTATGCGTATTTAATGCTCTCAAAAGGCTTAAATATAGAACAAGTAAAATACTTAGTTATATTTACAATTAATAAATTTATCCGTAAGAGAAAATTGAACAGTAACATTAATTGATTTTTCAATAAGTGAGCAAATTTTGAATTTTACGATTATATCTTTTTCTCTTGACAATAGTGAAAATATTTTACACTTCGAGGTTTTTGAATTGAACAAATATTTTTAAAAAATGTTCATATTCTAATTATATCCTAAAGAGATAATCAAAAAATAATAAATAATTAAAAGTAAATTCTTTGCTTTTAGCATCCTGTAGAAGATTATGTAAATGTTGTTTTCGAATATTCACCAGTTAAATAAAATTAATGTTGCTGAGTTTTACAATTTGAAGAAAGAAAATTGAAACTAAATTAAATCCTTTCCTTCAATTAAAATCCTAAAGAAATATTTAAATGTAATATTACTATTTTGGAGAAAATTATTTTATTTACTTTGGATGAATATGGGAACTGAGATTATTTTAATTTTAAATCAATAATAACAAATTCTTGATTCATTATTTAAAAAAATTGATTAGAATTACAAAGTTAAATTAATTCAAAGTTGGTAAAATCATTTTGATAAAAAAACTTAAAAATTATTGTTCAGAAATTTCATTGATAATTCTTTTCTAAACAATGTTGGATTTACAACGCAATTATGAAAACAAAAAAAGTGTTGCATTTATTTACTGCTGAATTTCCTTTTGGTATTTCTGAAGGGTTTTTGGAAAACAAAATATTTGTTTTAGCAAAAAAATTCGAGTTAATTATTGTTCACCCTTTATGGTCAGATAAAAATGGAACAAAAAGAAAAGTGCCGGAAAATGTAATCATAAAGGAATCTGTTAATAAAAGGGACAATTTAAATTCACGAAACATTTTCTTTAAAAACATTTTCTTTATTTTGAAAGTTCTTTTTTTAGAATTTCTTCATTGTTCCAATAAATTATTTTTTATAAGTAAGATCAGACTTTTTAATGCTTTGCTTATAAGAGCAATTTATGATTCCTCAAATATTTTAATTTCATTTGCCGGGAATATGACTGAATCTGTTTTTTATTCATGTTGGATGAATGACTGGGCACTCTCATTAGCTGTTCTTAAAGCCAAGAAAGTAATCCCTGCTTTTGTTTTTGGATGTGGCGGATTTGATATTTATGATGATCGTCATGAAGGAAATTATTTGCCTTTTAGATATTTCATATATAAGCAAGCATCTGTAATTTTGCCTAATTCAAAAAGTGCAACAGATTATGTTATCAGAAAAAATATTTTTCCTGAAAAAATAAAAACACAATATTTAGGCACCAAAGATAATGGCATAAATAAATTTAATGAATATTCGAAATTTACACTTGTTTCTTGTTCAAATTTAATTCCTTTAAAACGAGTTCATTTAATTATTGAAATTTTAAACCATATAAATTTTGACTTAAACTGGATTCATTTTGGCAATGGAAAATGCTTTGAAGAATTAAGACTTTTAGCTTCAAAATTACCTTCTAATATTAATGTTGAGTTTAAAGGTAATGTGCCAAATAAAGATATAATGGAGTTTTATAAGATTAATTCTGTAAATTTGTTTATTACAACAAGCGAAACTGAAAGTTTACCTGTTTCAATTCAGGAGGCTATAAGTTTTGGAATACCGATAATAGCAACCAATGTTGGAGGTGTTTCGGAAATAGTAAATGAAAAAACAGGTTATTTAATTGATAAAAAATTTGATGTGAAAGAAGTTGCTTCTTTGATTGGTGAATTTAAAAACAGTTCTGAAAATTCTGCTTCATTTAGGAATGGGGTAAGGAATTTTTGGCTAAATAATTTTGAGGCGAATGCTGTATATGAAGATTTTTGTCAAGAATTAATTAAGTATTAAAGATTATTTATGCTGTTTAATACTTTCCATTTTTTAGTTTTCTTTCCTTTAGTAGTTATTGCCTATTTTATACTTCCCTATAAGTTTAGAAGATATTTTTTATTGGCTGCCAGTTGTTATTTTTACATGGCTTTTATACCAATTTATATTCTTATTCTTTTTGGTTTAATTGTAGTAGATTATTTTGCCGGATTAGCAATCGAAAATTCGCAAGGGATAAAAAAACGAAAATTTATTTTGGTTCTTAGTATTATTTCCAACCTAGGAATTTTAGCTGTCTTTAAATATTATAATTTCTTTATTGATAATATCAGTGACTTGTGCACTTATTTTGAAATAGACCAGTTACCGTTTAAGTATTTAACTGTTTTGCTGCCAGTGGGGTTGTCATTTCATACGTTTCAATCGATGAGTTATACTATCGAAGTTTTCAGGAAGAACCAAAAAGCAGAACGAAATATTTTTACTTATGCATTATATGTAATGTTTTTCCCACAGTTAGTTGCAGGTCCGATCGAAAGACCTCAGAACCTGTTGATGCAGTTGAAATTAAACCATGATATAGATTATACTAGAATTATTGATGGATTAAAACAAATGTTATGGGGCTTTTTTAAAAAGATTGTTATTGCAGACAGGCTGGGCGCATTGGTAAAACAAGGATATGGCAATATTGATTATCATGACGGACCATCTTTATTGATTTATACTTATCTTTTTGCATTTCAAATTTATTGTGATTTTTCAGGTTATTCCGATATTGCTATTGGGGCATCAAAAATACTTGGCATTAAACTAAGTGATAATTTCAGGACTCCTTATTTATCTCAAACAATCAAGGAATTCTGGCATAGATGGCATATCTCACTTGCATCATGGTTTAGAGATTATTTATATATTCCTTTAGGCGGAAATCAGGTTAAAAGATGGCGATGGTTTTATAACATTACAATTGTTTTTTTACTTAGTGGATTTTGGCATGGAGCTAACTG
Organism: uncultured Bacteroidota bacterium; assembly: GCA_903870175.1. GTDB lineage: Bacteria > Bacteroidota > Bacteroidia > 2-12-FULL-35-15 > 2-12-FULL-35-15 > 2-12-FULL-35-15. Next base: position 1,323 of record CAIQBY010000378.1, on the reverse strand, counting down.
GACTTTCATTGTTTGGGGGGCATTGCACGCTTCTTATATGATATGCGGGCATTTTTATTATAAATTTATATTCCCAAGGTTTTATCCAATTGAAAATAAAAAAAGTTTTAAATTCCACATGCGTTCTGCTGTAAACGTTTTTATAACTTTCAATTTAGTTTCTTTTGCATGGATATTTTTCAGAGCGAAGGACATTGGAAGTGCTGTTGATGTTGTTTTAAAAATTACTCTTTTTAGAGATTATGACTCAAAATTATCATTAACTATGCTTAGAGTTAATGATGCTTCAAGTATTTTTGTTACTATTAGTCTATTAATTTTATTTTTATTATCAGATTCATTCATGGACAAAATCAGTAAACAACAAAAGTTTTTCAGAAACAGAAAAGTTAGTTTTGCTGTGTATGCTACTATTCTTGCATTTATATTGATTTTCGGACATTTTACAGACACTAATTTTATTTATTATCAATTCTGATGAATATAAAGAAGTTTATAGTAAACGGCTTTTCTTTTTTGTTTGTGTTCCTGATGATTTACATTCCTGCAATGATAATTATGTGCAAAGTGAAATATAAGAATAAACCAATTATTTTCAGAACTTCAGAAATTTATAAAGTGAAAGGTGGAAATACTTATCAGAAATTCAAAGAATTTAATATCAATGAAAAATATGACATCATAGTTATTGGTTCTTCTCATGCCTATAGAAGTTACGATCCGAGAAATTTCAGTAAATTAAAAATTAAAATGTTTAATTTGGGTTCAAGCGGACAAAGCCCTTTGAATACCTATTATTTAGTAAAAAATTATATAAAATCCGGCAACTGTAAATTGGTTTTGTTTGATGTGTATGATGGAGCTTTTAATAATAATGGTTTCGAATCGTCATCTGATTTGATACAAAATGTATCATCCAATAAAGCAGCTTTGCAAATGGCGGCGAGTTATACCAATCCGCAGATACTTAATATGCTTGCTTTAAGATTTGTAAATCTCAATTCTCCTCCTGTTTTTCTTGATTCTACTTATGTAAGTAATGGTTTCAGTCAAAAGAATGATACGTTAAGATATTCATTGCCTTATGAAGATTATGAAAACAGAACTTCGCCTAGTCCTTTGCAAGCTGAATACATGGAAAAAACTATTCGGTATATTAAAGAACAAGGAATATCTTTGATAATGACCACTATTCCTTTCCCGAAAGAAAAAAGCCGTGTTGAGCATGATCAATACTCGAAAGAATTTCATGGAATAGCAGAAAAATATAAAATTAAATATCTTGATTATTCTTTTAATACTAATTTTAATTCCGAACTTCAT
>CAIQBY010000377.1 GCA_903870175.1 uncultured Bacteroidota bacterium | reverse complement strand
CTAAAGGCTGGTTGAGTTTAGAAAAAACAATTAATTATATTAATGAAACATGTAAAGACACCTTTACAATTGCCGATGCCAAAAGAGGGGATATAGGAAATACTTCTTCTATGTATGCTACAGCCTTTCTTGAAAGGATGAATTTTGCTTCAATAACTGTTGCTCCATATATGGGTGAAGATAGTGTTACGCCATTTCTTCAGTTTAAAAATAAATGGGTGATTGTTTTGGCACTTACTTCAAATAAAGGTTCAGAAAATTTTCAGACAAAGACTTTACTCAGAGTGGATGGTGAAAAATATTTATTTGAAGAAGTTATTGAAACGTCCAAACAATGGGGCAATGCAGATAACATGATGTATGTAGTTGGTGCTACTAAAGCAGAAATGTTAGATGGTATTAGAAAATTAATCCCTGAACATTTTTTATTAGTTCCCGGGGTAGGAACACAAGGCGGAAGTTTGGCAGATGTTGCTAAATACGGAATGAATAAACAATGCGGATTACTTGTTAATTCCTCCAGAGGAATAATATATGCCAGTGGGGAAATTGATTTTGCTGAAAAAGCCAGAGAAGAAGCAAGGAAATTACAATTAGAAATGAAACAATTATTAGAAATATATTTATGAAAAAAGTTTTAAAGTTTTACATTATTTATCGTTTACCAATAATAATATTATTTGTTGGATTAGGAATATTATCACATTATTTGAAAGATGAAATAACCGCATGGCTGTTATATATTACTGCCGGGATTTCATTATTGTTATATTTTATGATGGGTACTATGCGTATTGTTCAAGAGGCTGTTCAGGATGGAGAAATAGAACAGGCGCAAAAATATCTTAGCCAGATTAAGTTTCCAAGATTGCTTTTTAAACCTATTCGTTCGGCGTATTATATGATTCAAAGTAATTTGATGATGGCTACTGATGATTTGGCTGGAGCAGAAAGTAATATTCGAAAAAGTATGAAAACTAAATCGAAGATAACAGGTGATATGGAAGGCACTAATTTAATGCAGCTTGCTTTTATTCAGCTTAAAAAAGGACAAATGAAAGAAGCCCGTTTGAATTTAATAGGCGCTGTTAAAGCAGGGATGCCTGACAAAGAAAGTTTGGCCGCATGCCATTTACAATTATGTTCAATAGAAATTCAACGTAAGCAAAACAAAATTGCTAAAGATCATTTTAGAAAAGCAAAAGCTCTGAAACCTAAAACGGCAGAGATTGTGAAACAAATAACTGAAATGGATAAATATATTGCGAGACTACCGGGATAGTTTTCTTTAAACGACTTTATACTTTCAATAATACTTATTCCCTTCTAAATAATTCTGAACATAGTCGTTCACGCCTTCTTCCAAAGTATGGAAAGGATGTGAGTAGCCAATAGATTTTAGCTTAGTCATATTCGCTTCGGTAAAATACTGGTATTTATCGCGAATGTCAATTGGAGTATCAATAAAATTAACCGTTGGTTCTTTATGCAATGCCGAAAAAGTATTATTTACCAAATCCAGAAACGTCCGGGCTTTTCCAGAACCAAGATTATAAATACCTGAATCTTTGCGGTGATGCAACAGGAAATAACAAACCTCTACCAAATCCTTTACATACACAAAATCGCGCAGCTGTTCTCCATCTTTATAGTTCGGATTGTGTGAACGAAAAAGCTTAACTTCTCCTTTTTCTTTAATTTGATTATACGCATGAAATATTACCGAAGCCATTCTGCCTTTATGATATTCATTAGGTCCATAGACATTGAAGAATTTTAAACCAACCCAAAAATAAGGTTTTCTTGCCTGCTTTATTGCCCATTTATCAAAATCATTTTTCGAATCTCCATAAGGATTCAAAGGTTTTAATTTCTCAATAATTTCATGATTGTCTTCATAACCAAATTCGCCTAAACCATAAGTAGCTGCAGAGGATGCATACACCAAAGGCAAACCAAATTCAACACACACATTCCAGATGTCCTTGGTATAATTCAAATTTAGTTTATCGAATATATCTTTGTTAAACTCTGTGGTATCAGTACGTGCGCCTATATGAAAAACAATTTGTACT
>CAIQBY010000376.1 GCA_903870175.1 uncultured Bacteroidota bacterium | reverse complement strand
CCATTCACAACATCTATATATCCCTTGCAGAGAAAATGATTTAACCTTATTTTCCCTGCGGATAAATCACAATTCATACTATAAGCAAGTTTGCCCGCCTTGAAGTCCTTTGCATTAATATATATGCCACTATATGGAATACTATCCTGCTTTTGTGCAAAGGAAAGTTTCATAGCAAGAATTAATATAAACAATAACAGTTTTTTCATATTTATTTAAGATTATCTAATGCAACATTTAATTTTAAAACATTTATTTTGGCGGGGCCAAACATTCCCAATAATGGCTTTTCAATTTTACTTTCTACTAATTGTTTTACTTTTTCTTCCGAAATGTTTCTTGTTTTGGCAACACGTTTAACCTGCACCAATGCTCCTTCCGGAGACAGGTCTGGATCCAGTCCGCTACCTGATGCTGTAACTAATTCAGCTGGAATATCCGCTTTGTTTACTCCTGGATTATGCACAAGGAATGTATCTATTTTTGCCTGCACATCTTTTAGGTAATCAGGGTTTGATGGTCCTTTATTGCTTCCACCGCTGCCTGCTGCATTATAATTTACAGCCGATGGTCGCGACCAGAAATATTTATCCGCAGTAAATTTCTGACCAATGTTTGCATAGCCTACCACCTTGCCGTTCACTTCTATTGTTTCTCCTTTTCCTCCGCCGGGTGCAGTCTTTGCAATTCCAGCAATTAATAATGGATAAAGTACCGAACAGATTATTATCATTACTACTGTAAGTTTTAATGATGTTAAAATATAAGTTTTCATTTTTTTATGTTTTTATATTCGTTGTTAAATAGTTAATTAAAAAAATACGCCTACCACTAAATCAATTAATTTGATGCCGATAAATGGCAATATAATTCCACCAAATCCATAGATTAATAAATTACGTCTTAGCAATGCAGATGCACCAATCGGTTTGTATTCCACACCGCGTAAAGCCAATGGAATTAATATAGGGATAATGATAGCATTAAAAATTACCGCTGATAATATTGCACTTTCAGGACTATGTAAATTCATAATATTTAAACCTTGCAAAGCAGGTATCGAAGCAATAAATAATGCAGGTACAATAGCGAAATATTTTGCTACGTCATTTGCAATACTAAATGTTGTAAGTGTTCCTCTGGTTATTAATAATTGTTTTCCTATTTCTACTATCTCAATTAATTTAGTAGGGTCATTGTCCAAATCCACCATATTCCCGGCTTCTTTGGCAGCTTGTGTTCCACTGTTCATCGCCACTCCCACATCAGCCTGCGCAAGTGCCGGAGCATCATTTGTTCCATCGCCCATCATCGCCACCAACTTTCCTGCTGCCTGCTCTTTCTTTATATAATTCATTTTATCCTCAGGCTTTGCTTCTGCAATATAATCATCCACACCTGCTGCTTCCGCAATAAACTTAGCGGTAAGCGGATTATCTCCGGTAACCATTACCGTTTTTATTCCCATTTTTCTTAGTCGTTCAAATCGCTCCTGAATTCCTGTTTTAATAATATCCTGAAGCTCTATTACTCCTACTATTTTATCATTTTCCGAAACAACAAGAGGTGTTCCTCCGTTTGCAGAAATTCCGTTTACAATTTTTTCTATGCCCGAAGAATATTCGTATCCGGCTTTTATTGCATTCTTTCTAATCGCATCTGATGCACCTTTCCGT
>CAIQBY010000375.1 GCA_903870175.1 uncultured Bacteroidota bacterium | reverse complement strand
TTTCTAATGGATACTTCCGGAGTTCAGATTATTCCTTTTAGTGAATTGACAAAAGATGATATTGTAATAATTCCTGCATTTGGCACGACATTAAGCATTGAAGAAAACATAAATAAAATCGGTTTAGAAGTAAGAAAATATGATACCACCTGCCCTTTTGTGGAAAGAGTCTGGAAGAAATCGGAAAAACTAGGTGATGAAAATTATACAATCATTATCCATGGTAAATATAATCATGAAGAAACGAGAGCTACATTTTCGCGAAGTGAAAAAAATGCACCTGCAATTATTGTAAAGGACATTAAAGAATCAAAATTAATCGGCGAATATATTTTAGGGAATATTTCTAAAGATGAATTGGAAAAAGCTTTTGTTGGAAAACACTCTTCTGATTTTGATGCTTCAAAACATTTAGTTCGTGTTGGAGTTATAAATCAAACTACAATGCTTGCAGCAGAAACAGAGGAAATTTCAGACTATTTCAAACAAATAATGAGGAAAAAGTATGGTGAGGTTGAATTAAAGAATCATTTTGCCGATACTCGAGATACATTATGTTACGCTACAAATGAAAATCAGGAAGCAACTTATAGCTTATTAAAAAAAGAAGCGGACTTGGCAATTGTAATTGGCGGATACAATAGTTCTAATACCTCTCATATTGTTGAATTGTGCGAGAAGAAATTACCAACTTATTTCATTTCGTCTTCATCAGAAATTTTATCGAAAACAAAAATCCAGCATTATAATTTTACAAAACAGGAACTTAAAGTAACCGATAATTATTTACCGGAAAAGGAAACAATTGATATTATTCTTACGAGTGGAGCATCCTGTCCTGATTCGATTGTAGACGATGTTTTACAAAAATTAATTTCATACTTCCTCCCTTCAAAAACAATTGATTTTGTTTTGAAACAATTAATAAACAACCAATAAATAATAAATATACATTTATGAATGAATTTTTTGAAGTAAAAAAATCACAAATCCCTGGTGCAGGAAAAGGGCTTTACACTAAGAAGGATATAAAGAAAGGAGAGCGTGTAATTGAATACCTTGGTGAAATAATAACCGATGCTGAGTGTGATAAACGTGCTGAAAAAGATCAATATGGTTACATCTTTTACATAAGTAAAAACAAATGCATTGATGCTTATAATATGCCTGAAGTTCTTGCCCGTTATGCTAATGATGCTAAAGGCCTTACAAAAATAAAAGGAGTAAATAATAATTGCAGTTATGAAGTTTGGAAACGAAGCGGTTGGATAAAAGCAGAAAAAAATATTAAAGCAGGAGATGAAATTTTAGTTAGTTACGGAGCTGAGTACTGGAGAGATATTCGTTATAATATTAAGTTGGAAGAGGCTAAAAAGGCTACAGCAAAAAAATTAAATAGTAAAAAAGTAAAAGCAAACAAATAATTGGAACAAAAAAGATTATTCGGACTTATTGGCAAAACACTTATTCACTCCTTTTCCAAAGAGTATTTTGCAGAGAAATTTAAGAGAGGAAACATTTCAAATTCCGAATTTAATCTATATCCAATTGAAAATATTAACCGATTATCTTCACTTGTTTTGGACAATCCAACTCTTCTCGGATTGAGTGTAACAATACCATATAAAGAAAGCATTATTCCTCTTTTGGATGAACTGGATGAAACAGCAATTAAAGTTGGTGCTGTAAATTGTATAAAAATAGATAATATTACATCAGGCAAAAAAAAACTTACTGGTTACAATACAGATATTTTTGGTTTTAAGCAATCCTTAAAACCTTTTTTGGAAAGTCAACATGAAAGAGCATTAATCCTTGGGACAGGAGGTGCTTCTAAAGCAGTAGCTTATGTTTTAAAGGAGATAGGTATAGATTGTTTTTTTGTTTCAAGAAATAAAGAAAATAAACAAAGTTTAAAAAGTACCAAACTTTTTGATTATTCAGAGCTAAATGAAAATACCATTAGGGCATTTAAGTTGATTGTAAATGCTACTCCTGTTGGAATGTACCCAAATATATTTGATGCGCCACCTTTACCTTATGAATTTGTTTCATCGTCGCATCTTTTGTACGATTTGGTTTATAATCCTATAGAATCAGAATTTTTGAAACGAGGAAAGATGAATGGTTCTTCAATAGTAAATGGGCTATCTATGCTGCATTTGCAAGCTGATGAAGCATGGAGAATTTGGAACAATTGATTTTTTACCTTAAATATAATTATTTTCACTTTTACGTTATGCAAAAACGATTTTTAATATTTGGAGGGATTTCAGGAGCAATTGCGGTTGCTTTAGGGGCAATGGGCGCTCATTTTTTGAAATCGAAAATAGAAACTGGATTGATTACTGAACTCAATCTTAAAACATTTGAAACGGCTACTCGTTATCAAATGTATCACAGTATTATTTTGATAGTTATTGCTTTGTTGTCAGAGAAAATTAACTACAGGCTTTTATCAAAATCTGCCTATTGTTTTATAATAGGCATTTTCTGCTTTTCGGGTTCTTTATACTTGATTTCAACAGCAGGCTTAATAGGAATAACTAATATTAATTGGCTTGGTCCAATTACTCCAATTGGAGGATTGTTTTTTATTGGCGGCTGGCTTCTTCTTGCTTTTTCGTCAATAAGAAATTCAAAAAACTAGCGGGGGTACTTAACAATAATTCAACTTTCTTTCATTCCGTTTACTTTAAAATGAAATAATGGACTAATAATTATTAGCATTTATTATTTATTTCCATTCAAAATACTACTCGCATCTTGCCAATTTTCAGATAAATATTATTGTTTTCAACAGGAAAGTAATATTATAATAATCAAGTATGCGAAATATCATATGCTACTTATTCAAAAATCCTTACTTTTGTGCCCAAGTTTTTTGATATTATTAACTAATAAAATATAAAATGAACGAATTTGGAATAAAAGCTAAACATGCAACAGTTGCAGATTTAGGATTAGGAAATGTCTCAGCTGCTTATTGGAACTTAAATGTTGCTGAGTTAGTAGAAGAAACTATTGTAAGAGGTGAAGGAATGTTGACGGATACAGGGGCTTTAGCTGTTGATACTGGTGAGTTTACCGGCCGTTCGCCAAAAGATAAATTTACAGTTTTAGATGAAAAAACGAAAGATTCTATTTGGTGGGGGGACGTTAATTTTAAGTTTGATTCTGCTAAATTTGACTCTTTATATAATAGAGTTACAGCCTATTTAGCGGGAAAAGAAATTTATGTAAGAGATTCTTACGCATGTGCTGACCCAAAATATCGTTTGAATATTAGAGTGGTGACAGAATTTCCCTGGTCAAATTTATTTGCCAACAATTTATTTTTAAGGCCAAATCATGATGAGATTATGAGATTTGCTCCTGAGTGGACAATTATCTGCGCTTCTGGTTTTAAAGCTACTCCTGAAATTGATGGTACACGCCAGCATAATTTCACTATATTGAATATGACTAAAAAGATTATCTTAATTGGTGGTTCAGCATATACAGGTGAAATAAAAAAAGGAATTTTCACCTTATTAAATTATATTTTACCACATGAAAAAGGTGTATTATCTATGCATTGTTCCGCAAATATTGGGAAGGATGGTGATACGGCTATTTTCTTTGGATTATCCGGTACTGGGAAAACAACATTGTCTGCAGACCCACATCGAGGATTGATTGGTGATGATGAGCATGGATGGAGCGAAGACGGGGTGTTTAATTTTGAAGGCGGATGCTATGCCAAATGTGTTGATTTATCAAAAGAAAAAGAACCGGAAATATTTGGTGCGGTGAAATTTGGCGCTTTATTAGAGAATATTGAATACTATGAAAACACTTGTACCGTAGACTTTACTAATATTTCAAAAACTGAAAATACACGAGTTAGTTACCCGATTAATTTTATACATAATGCGGTTGAACCTTCTGTAGGTAATATTCCTAAGAATATTTTCTTTCTTACTTGTGATGCATATGGTGTTTTGCCCCCTATTTCAAAGCTTACCGCTGGTCAGGCAATGTATCATTTTATTTCGGGATATACTGCTAAAGTAGCCGGTACTGAAATGGGAATTACAGAGCCTACTTTAACATTCTCGGCATGTTTCGGCAAGGTATTTTTACCATTACATCCCACTAAATATGCTGAGTTACTTGGTAAAAAACTGAAAGAAAACAAAGTAAACGTTTGGCTTGTAAACACAGGTTGGAGTGGAGGTTCTTTCGGAGTAGGGAGTCGTATGAAATTATCTTATACACGTTCAATGATTACTGCAGCTTTGACAGGCAAATTAGAGAAAGTAAAATTTGAAACGTTACCTGTATTTGGACTACAAGTGCCTACTGAATGCGAAAACATTCCTGCTGAAATTTTAAATCCTCGTAATACCTGGAAAGATACGGAAGCATTTGATGCAACTGCTAATAAATTAGCAACAGCATTTAATAAAAACTTTGAGCAGTATGCAAGTGCTGCAAATGATGAAATATTGGCGGCTGCTCCTAAAGCTGCCGTTAATGCTTAGCATACTTATCTCCTTAACCCCCCTCTTCTGGAGAGGGGGCAAAAGGTGAGCCATGAAAACCATACCTGAACTTTAAGTTAATTATTTTGCATCTTTTTTATACACCTGATATTTCTTCAACTATTTACACCTTGCCGGAGGAAGAAAGTAGGCATTGTGTTCGCGTTTTGCGTTTGAATACAGGTGATAAAATAAGGTTGATTGATGGAAGTGGCGGATTTTATGAAGCTGAAATTACTGATAATAATCCAAAGAAATGTGTTGTTACCATTCTTAAATCGGAGAAAGAAGTTGGGAAACGCGACTGGCTGCTTCATATCGCCATAGCACCAACGAAAAACATGGATAGGCTGGAATGGTTTGTGGAAAAGGCAACGGAGATTGGCATTGATGAAATTTCATTAATTATCTGCAATAATAACGAGCGGTCCACAGTTAAAAATGAACGGCTGAACAAAGTTGCTGTGGCTGCCATTAAACAAAGCATTAAAGCATATTTGCCAAAAATAAATGAAGCGCTTGACTTTAAAGAGTTCATTGCTTCTACAGCCGATTTTAAGGGAGAAAAATATATTGCTCATTGCCGCGTATCTTCGGAAGAAATAAATAAGCGGCATATAAAAAACAGGTATTCTGCACGGCATAATGTACTGGTATTGATAGGACCGGAAGGTGATTTTACGAAGGAAGAAGTTATGTTTGCATTAGCGAATGGTTTCATTGAAGTAAGTTTTGGCGATAGCCGATTGCGAACCGAAACTGCAGCTTTATACGCCTCTACTTTGTTGAATATTCTGAATGAAAAATAATTTTATATTTGTTTGTTCAATAGATTCTATAATTTGTTCATATGTAATTCCTCTTATTTAGTTAGTTTCCAAAATTGACCTTGTTTAATAGTTATTGTTTGGAAATTGTATTTTGTATCTCTTTTTTAAAATTTTATAAGCATTTTTAATAAATAAACTTTGTTTATCTTATAAGTAAACAAGTATAATGGAAAAAAGTTTGCATATTTGCAACGAAGAGATGGTATCAATAGTAATTCCGAATTTTAATAAGGGTGCCTTTATAAAAGAGACGCTCGACTCAATGCTAAATCAAAAATATCAGGATTGGGAGGCAATCATAGTTGATGATGGGTCAACCGATGATTCAATTGCGATTTGTGAGGAATATATGAATAAGGATAAGAGGTTTAATTTGGCAAAGAGAGAGAGATTGCCAAAAGGAGGTTCGACCTGTAGAAACATAGGTTTAAGCTTAGCGAAAGGTGAGTATATTATTTTTGTGGATTCTGATGATTTATTAGCTCCCGATTGCCTCCAAGGAAGGGTCAATGAAATACAAAACACATACTTTGATTTTTTGGTCTTTCAAATTAATATTTTTAAATATAAATTAAATGATTCTGATATCAAATGGAAAATATTAAAGAGTGATCATTTAGCATGTTTTTTGAAACATGAATTACCGTGGCATACTATGTCTTGTATTTGGAGAAAAGAATTCTTATTAAAACTTAATGGTTTTAATGAACAATATCCCAGATTGCAAGATGTTGAAATGCATACTAGAGCTGTGTTAGAAGAAAATGTGAAATACAAACTAGTTTTGGATAGAGAAGCTGATTGTTATTATCGTATTGGTAATCAGAAAATAATATCTGATTATAATCAATACATTGATAACTGGACAAAAGGAACTGAATGCTATTTGAATTTTTTTGAGAAATACCTTATCGATCATAAAAAAACAAATTATTTGTCATTTTTGAAAGTAACACTTTTGGTAATGGTAAGCCAATTAAATTACCAATACCAGAATAAACACATTAGTAAAGATGCTTTTGATGTTTATTATAATAGATTATTGGAATGTGAATTCAGCAAAAATGAATTGACATACACCAATATTCAAACACTTAAGATATATAACATGGGGTATAAGTTTTATTTGAATAGGATTAAAGGATATAATTATATGTTCCGAAAATTAATCCAATTAATTTAGTTATATTTTATGCTTTCATTTGTGTCGCAATGATAAATAGTAAAGAAGAATATTATTATTATCTTGAAGCAGACAGAATTGCTTCGGCAAAACCGCTAAATAAATCACTATCATTATATGGCAGACTTAATTATTTTATTTTCAAAGATTATATTTGGGAGTTTCAGAAAACATTGCGAAAATTGGAATTTTTAAAAAACAAAAAGAAGAATATTTTTGAAAAGACTCATTACATTTTTGTCTTAAAAAAGTTTAAATCACTTTCTTATAAATTAGGTTTTACAATACCACCAAATGTTTTCGGCCCAGGATTATCAATTGCTCACTACGGAAATATTGTTGTAAACCCGAATTCAATAATAGGAAGTAATTGTAGAATCCATTCGGATGTAAATATTGGCACACAAGCTGGGTTTGCAAATAAATCACCTGTGCTAGGCGATAATATTTACATCGCACCGGGAGCAAAACTTTTTGGTGATATTACTATTGCAAACAATACAATAATTGGAGCAAATGCAGTGGTTAATTCATCCTTTGATAAAGAAAACATTGCAATCGGAGGAATCCCTTCAAAAATAATTTCTGAAAACATCGAAATAGATAATGTATTAATCAGAGCAACTAATATTATTATGTTGGGTTTAAATAATAATGATTCTCTTTACAAATTAACTTCTTTAGAAATAAAAGCATTGTTAAATGAAAAAGAAGGGTATTAGTCTAATTTACGGGCGCATTTCATACTAAAGGTTACTGATGAATTTGCTGTATTCAGGTGGATATAAGAAAAGGTTCAAACAAATAAAGCAACTAATAAAAACATATAATACAACCGAGATTTTGGAATTGTGCTTTGGCGGTATTTAATAAATAAATTTTGAAGTGAAAACAATATCAAGAGGTCTCGGTATCCTTGGCGAATATGTTGGAAGAATATTTTTGACAATCAATAAAAAACCACAATATACTATTGAAAGAATTTTAAACAAAAACATTTCAGGTAGTACTATTGAGAAATCCTGATTCATGGAAATAATACTTCAAAGAAAGTGCATTTTGTTGGTATCAATTAATTACAACTAACTATGGAAATTCCTTTTAATAAGCCTTATTCAACAGGACAAGAAATTAAATATATTGAAGATGTAATTTCTCATTCAAAACTATCAGGTGACGGAATTTATACTCAAAAATGTCAGCAATTCTTTGAAGAGAAATATAATTATAAAAAAGTCTTGCTAACAACATCCTGTACTGATGCCTTAGAAATGGCGGCTATATTGTTGGACATAAAAGAAGGTGACGAAGTAATTGCCTCTTCCTATACTTTTGTATCTACTGTGAACCCATTCATTTTGAGAGGTGCAAAAGTTGTATTTGCTGATAGCAATACTGAAAATCCCAATATAGATATTAATACTATTGAAGGCTTAATTACTCCTAAAACCAAAATTATTATTGCTGTTCACTATGCAGGAATAGCGTGCGACATGGATAAAATTATTGAACTTGCAAACAATTACAATTTATTCATAGTTGAAGATGCTGCCCTTTCAATTGATAGTTATTATAAGAGCAAACCATTAGGAAGTTTAGGTCACTTGGCAACTTTTTCCTTTCACGAAACAAAGAATATTATTTCAGGTGAAGGTGGAATGCTTGTTATCAATGATAATCGTTTTATTAAGCGTGCAGAAATAATTCGAGAAAAGGGAACAAATCGATCAGCTTTTTTTAGAGGAGAAGTAGATAAATATGGATGGATTGATATTGGCTCTTCATTTTTACCATCTGAAATTACCGCAGCATTTTTATTTGCTCAGTTAGAAGCGATTGATGAGATACAAAACAAAAGAAAACAGATTTGGGATCAATATTTTAATGAATTATTGGATTTACAGAATAAAGGATTTCTTCAATTACCATTAATTCCAAAATTTGCTACCAATAATGCAAATACCTTTTATTTAGTTTGTAAAAATTTACAAGAAAGAACAGATTTAATAAACCTTCTTTCAAAGAATGGAATAGCTTCTGCTTTTCATTATTTAAGTTTACACAAAAGTGCATTTTATCATGCTAAACATGATGGGAGGGATTTAAAAATGGCTGATCATTATTCTGATTGCTTACTTCGGCTTCCACTCTATTATGAATTAACAGAAGAGCGAATCAAAAAGATTACAACTGTTATCACGGATTTTTATAACCAATTTTAACCAAAGATAAGTGAAATTAATCTCTGTTATCATTCCTTGTTATAATACTGAAAAGTATATTACTGATTGCTTGGATTCAGTTATTAATCAAACTTTTCCGGATTGGGAAATAATATGTGTTAATGACGGGTCTAAGGATAAAACATTGGAAATATTAGAACTTTACAGAAATAATTATTCCGAAAAAATAACTGTTATTTCTGTTCCAAACGCAGGTGCATCAGCAGCACGAAATACAGGATTAAGATTAGCTAAAGGAGACTTTATTCAATTCATAGATGCTGATGATGTAATTACAAAAGATAAATTTGAAAAACAGATTAAAGGGTTTTCTGATGAAATTGACTGTGTTGTATCAGACCGAACCGTTAAAAGTGTTGATTTATCTGAAACCATAAACGAATTTAATTTTAACGAAATAAATAACAACCCTCTTGAAACGGCTGTTACTAAAATAATTATTACCGGCAATCCGATTTATAGAAAACAAATTGTTGATGCCCTTGGAGGGTATAATATTAATTTAAAGTCTTCTCAAGATTGGGATTTTCATATTCGTTTAGTTTTGGCTGGATTCACGATTAAATACATTCCAGGTGCATTCTATATAAACAGGAAGGTAGAGGGCTCTATCTCCAGTAATTGGAAAAAAGTTAGTATTGATGCCGCTGAATTAATTATTGATTTGAAACAGCAACTTGAAAAATCTCCAATTTTAAACAATGCAACACGACAACATTTAGCCCAAATATATATGAACTCAGCAATTTTCTGTAAAGATAAAACTCAATCTGAGAAATTTACATTAGAATTAAAATATTGGGCAAATGGGAATTTTTCTTTTATAAGTAATAAATACAAAATACTCCTTTTAAATATTATCGGTATACATAAATTAATTAAGCTCTATCGATATTTAAACAACTAATTTAGTTTAATCATGAGAATTTCTTTGAAAGAAACTTTCCATTTTATGTTAAATATTTATAATTCAAACTCTATTTCAATTCGAAATGATTAATATTGAAGTAAAATTATAAAAATGGGAAGTATTAAATATTTTAAAATTACAACTTTGTTAGTAATTGCAGTAGTTTTTTCCAGTTGTTCAAAAAACAAAGGATGTACAGATAAAAACGCTACTAACTTTAATTCTAGTGCAACTAAAGATGACGGTAGCTGTACTTATTCCGCCTATATTGTGTTTTGGTATAATTCACAAACTGCATCTCACCTTGCAAGTGATGGATATACTTCTATTAAATGCAGTATAAATGGAAGTGTTGTCGGTACTTCGCCATCAAATGCTTCTTTTAATTCTGCGCCTACTTGTGGACAATCCGGCTCTCTGTCAATCACTCAAACACTTGTCAATACTACATCACAAACGGTTAATTATGTTATTACAGATGCGAATAACAGCAGTAATGTAATTTGGTCCGGGCAATTAAGTTTAACTGCAGGCGTCTGTACCCCTCAAATGCTAACGAAATAACTAATATTATAAAATTATTTTAATTTCTTTATTACAAACTTTTCATTTTAATAAAAGGAAATTCCTCAATTAATTCCTTTGTTCGTCGCCTATACGAAGCAGCAAATTTCTTGTGTACATCTGTCTCGGGATGCAATGGGCGGTGATTATAATCATTGACAACACTTTTTATTCTTTCAAATATTCCTTTTGTTTCAGCATCGAAAGTTGTCTCCATCCATTTTTCAAAAACATAATCAATAGCTAATTTATTTGGATGGGTTAAGTCTTCCTTATAAAAACGATAATCGCGTAAATCATCTATTATTATTTCGTAAGCAGGGAAATAAAACACATTTTTTCTTTGTTCTTTAAGCTGATGCGTCGCTTCAATTAATCTTGATTTGCTTCTATTATTTTCTATAATGCCATCGCGAACATATCTTACCGGGCTTACAGTTATCACTATTTTTAAGTTAGGATTTATTTCCTGGAGTTGATTAAATAATAATAAATAATCGTTTACTATTTCTTCTGTTGTCAATAAATGTTTGGTGAATTGCTTTTGCGGCTGCTTATGGCAATTAGCAACTACTTGCTCTGTATCAACTTTTTTATAATAATATGCAGAACCAAATGTAATGAATAGCCAATCTGCATTTAATAGTTTGCTATGGGCATTATGAATATTAAAATTTATATTATTAAGAGTTTCTTCTTTATCAACTTTTGAATATTCACTGTGATGCTCCCATGAATTCCAAACTTCATTTGCATAAAACAAATCACTTTCTTTTATTGGGTTATCAAAACAATACTGTCGCAACGATAATGCAATACTTGCCGGATTATAAATAATTCCGTTGGGATTAATCAAAACATTGAACCTGTATCTTTCCATCACTTCTCCAATGTTTTCAGCGAAACAAGAACCCATAAACAAGAAAGACTGCCGGTAATTAATCTCTTCCTCGAATGGTGTTATTGGAAATTGAAGATGAAAATTCATTCTATTGCTGACATTTGCAAAAAGGAGAGAAGAAAATTTTTGTTTGGGGTAACAAGCCTTGCAAGCGCGCTTGTTCTGCATCAGGTATAACTATTACACGCAAATCAAGCATTTGCAGATTTTTTAAATTCTTCATCTCTGTCGGGAATTTATCAATGTTGTTACTCCACAAATCAATGTTCCGAAGATTAATAAGATTACCGATAGTACTAGGTAATGAATAAAGATCATTTTGATTGGCATTGAAATAATATAAGTTAGTTAAGTCGCCAATTTGAATAGGTAAATCTTCCAACTTATTTTTTGATAAAGATAAATATTGCAGGTTCTTAAGCTCTCCTATTTCAGGCGGAATTTCTTTGATATTGTTTTTGCTTAAATCCAAATATTGCAGATTCACCATTTTTAATATTTCAGGAGGAAAAACCTTTAGCTTAGTTTTATGCAGCTCGAGTTTAATAACACTTTCAGGATGCTTAATTGCTTCTGCAAGGTCAGTATAGCCATCAAGTTCAAACAAAGCAATCGAATCAAGCAAAGCGGTTTGAGCAACAATACGGGATGTAAAAAAGAGGGAAAATAGAACTAATGCACTAATAAAAACAATTTTGTTTTTCATTTTTGTTTATCAATTTGTTGTAATTCGTAATGCACTTTCTTTGTCCTTTGCCAATTGATTTTTCAGCTCTTCCAGATTGGCAAATTTCGCTTCAGTTCTTAGACGCTTAATAAAATAAATCGTTGCTTCATCACCATAAATATCTTTATCGAAATCAAATATATTTACTTCCACACTCCTGCCTTTCCCTTCCACAGTAGGATTATTCCCGATATTTAACATGCCGCCATACAATTTATTATTATGTTTTACATTCACAGCATATACTCCATCTGCAGGAATCAGTTTAAACTTATCTTCTACCGAAATATTTGCTGTAGGATAACCTATTGTTTTACCAAGTTTTTTCCCGCCAACAACTGTTCCTGATAAGGTATAATGATGACCAAGATATTTTGTTGCTGTGGACACATCGCCTGTTTGCAAAGCATTCCTTATTTTAGTAGAACTTATTTCTACATGTTCAATATCCTGAGCAGGAATTTCTTCCACATCAAATCCGTACAACGGTCCATACTCTTTTAAATGTTCAAACGAACCTTCTCTGTTGCGCCCGAAGTGATGGTTATAACCTATAACCAGCTTCTTTGTTTTTAATTTATTTGCAAGCACATTGCGCACAAATTCAACCGAAGTAAGACGCGAAAACTCTTTTGTGAAAGGATGAATTATTAAATGGTCTACACCGTATTTGTCAAGCAATTCAATCTTCTCGGACTGATTACTCAATAGTTTAAGCTCATTATCTTCCGGAAATAAAACCATTCGCGGATGAGGAAAAAAGGTAAGCAGCACTGTTTCGCCTTCTTCATTCATCGCAACATCTCTCAAGCGCGAGATGATTTTTTGATGTCCTAAATGTACTCCGTCAAAGGTTCCTGTTGTTACCACAGGATTATTTACATCTTTAAATTCGTCAATACTATTATAAACCTTCACCGTTAATCTCAGTCAAATTTTACGCGAATTTACTCCATTTTATTATTGTTTTATAACTTCGCGCTCAATTATTATTTAAATCTATTTAATTCATCGTTTTTTAATACCTCAAGAAGTGAAAATAATCATCAAGTACTTTGCCAAATTAATCTTCTTTTGGTTTATTTCCTTTTTTGTTTTTCGGTTAATCTTTTATATCGGCAACACATTTCTTTTGCGCGATGTTCCGTTTTCCCTTATTACACAGTCGTTTTACAAGGCATTGCGTCTCGATTTATCAATGCTAAGTTATTTTGTTGGCCTCCCTATTATTTTAATTTTCATTTATTCCTTCCTTCGCCGGAAGTTTATTCTTCAATTAACTGATGGTTTGACCAGTCTGTTTATCATCATATATACATTAACTGCAATAGGCGAAATGTGTCTGTATCGTGAGTGGAAAGCCAAGTTGAGCATGCAGGCACTGGCACATTTTCTGCATCCTTCCGAAGTTTTCCGAACAGTTTCTATCGGTTTAACATTTGTATTTTTCTCTCTTTCAATTATTTTTTGCTGGTTATTAATTCGAATTTACAAACGCACTGTTTCCATAAAAAACAATGTCCATTTATCTGATTTATCATTCGGAAAATTCTATTGGAAAAGCATTACATTATTTTTTATAAGTGCCGCACTTTGTGCTTTAAGTATTCGTGGCGGATGGCAGGAAATACCTGTTCAGAGCAGCGATGCCTTTTTTTGCACACAGCCTACCGTTAATGATGCTGCAGTAAATCCGCTTTGGAATCTTGTGTTTAATTTTGTTGATTACGAAGACCATTTTAAAGAAAATCCTTACACCGATTTCGACATAAAAACAGCAAATAGTATTGTATCCTCGCTCTATCAGATTAAAAAAGATACTACCATTTCTTTCCTCACCACTACCCGACCGAATCTTGTATATATTATTCTTGAAGGCTGGAGTGCCAATGAAATCAAGAGTTATGGCGGAGACGATAATGCACCTTTTATGGATAGTCTCAGCCGTCAGGGAATTCGTTTCACGCGGCTTTATCCCGCAGCTTATGTTTCCGACCAGGGAATACCTGCTGTATTGAGCGCCTACCCTTCCGTTTCGCGTATCAGTGTTATTAATCAAAGCAGTAAATCTGCCAAGCTTCCATGTATCAATCAGGATTTGAAGAAGGTTGGTTATCAGTCAGGCTTTGTGTTTGGCGGCGATTTGAATTACGGAAACATTAAATCATACATTTTCAATCAGCAGTTTGATGTGGTCAAAGAAGAGGCGGATATCAATAAAAGCCTGCCGCGCGGCAACCTCGGTGTGCAGGATGCCGATATGGCCGGCGAATATCTTAATTATATCAATGTCGCCAAACAGCCCTTTGTATATGCATGGTTCACGGTGAGCACCCACATGCCGTATGATTATAAAGGCAAAAAATTAAAACTCACCGAACGCGAGAATGATTATGTAAACTCTATAACTTATGCCGACAAAGCCTTACAGCATTTCTTCGGCGAAGCCAAAAAACAACCCTGGTATAACAACACACTGTTTATCATCGTTTCCGACCATAGTCACGGCAGCCAAATAGACCTTAACGAGTATGACCCAGAGTATCACCGCATCCCGCTCCTCTTCTTCGGCAATGTAATTGACACTGCCTTCCGCGGAAAAAATATCGAACATGTATATTCTCAGCTCGATATTGCCAGCACACTTCTGCATCAGATGAAGCTTGATAGTGCCGCCAAACCTTATGTGTGGAGCAAAAACATGTTTAATCCATACACCAAACCTTTTGCTTTTGTCTGCAATTATGGCGGTGCCGGATTTGTTACCGACAGCGGTTTTGTTGGTTATCAGCACCACGTGAAGCAGCTTATCATCAATTCGTTTCCTGACAAAAACAAACTCGCCGACACACTTACTGCTTATGGCAAAGCCTATCAGGAAGCCGTTTACGAAGATTACCGTTTGAAATAAACTTGTTTTTATTTGGGCGAATCTCCTTCCTGCCATCCTCGCAAGTTCCTACCCGCCCACACGCGGTATCTTTTTTATCTTTTATTTTTTCCCTGCGGGGCAATGGCAAAAAAAGGATACTTCACGCGGGTCGGGCGCAGTTGGAAGTTCATCGCGGTCACTGAGCCTGTCGAAGTGCAAGTTTTACATACCAACACAATTAACCTGACAGGTTCGAAGAGAGAGCTGATTTAGCTCGAAAAGAGTGTTTCT
>CAIQBY010000374.1 GCA_903870175.1 uncultured Bacteroidota bacterium | reverse complement strand
TATTTATCCGACACTTATATAATTATTAACCTATAAATTTTAATGCCATGAATGAGAAAATGTATGATGAATTAAAACTTTTTATTGACCGGGAAATAAAAAGAAGAAGGTATCACAGCCTGTTTGAAGCGGGAGATATTATTAACGATATGTTTTTAGCGCATCCTGATTATACACTGGAAGAGTATAAAAAAGAAGTGCCGAAACAGTTGAATAAGGAAGAATCGGAGGAAAGAAATTTCAACAATTCGCCGGAGAAGAAATTTCAGGACAGGAAAAACAGTTCGGCAGCTACTGCTAACAAAATAGCAACTGACCCGGCATATAAACTGTTGAATAATAAAAACAAAAACAACTGGGAAAAGAAAGAACGGCTTACCAATCCTGAATTCAGGAAGAACAGAAATGAACTACAACGCCTGCGAACTGTGAAACATAATGCGGTAAGGAACAGCAAAGATGAACAAACTTGCCTGCTGGAAGCAGGTATATGTGTGCGGAAAACACTGAAAGAAAAATATCATCAGGGCAATAGCTGTCCGTTTCAAGACAAATATTCGTTATGCAATGGAAAATGTACGCCTTTAAAATAAATTACAGACATAGTTAAGTTGTTATTAATAATTGATTTAATGGGAATATGGCACAGAAAGTACTGTTGTTGAAGGCAGGACGACCGGAGAGCGGCGCAGACGAACCTACCAGCGGCGCAGAACGACAACACAGCGGATGAGAACGAGGAGAGAGCGGCTGAGAACAACAACGCAGCGGCTGAGAACGACAACGCAGCGGATGGGAACGAGGAGAGAGCGGCTGAGAACAATAACACAGCCGCTGAGAACGGCAACGCAGCGGATGGGAACGAGGAGAGAGCGGCGCAGAACAACAACGCAGCCGCGCAGAACGATGACAAAGCGGCGCAGAACGACCATAGAGCCGATGTGATGACTGAAAAAGTAAAGTAGATAAATAAATAAACAATTAATTAATGTGGCGACTATCCGCTCGTGCCGATTATTAAGTGGTGTCCTCACCACTTCACAAAGTAATTAACCCCCTTATTTCTTTTTCCCGCAAAAATAAATCAGAATCAGTATTTTTGAAAATAATTTAAAACAGAAAAGGTAAACTACTATACAAATTTTTTATTTTTTTCTCCGAGGAGCATTCTGTTTGTAGAACAATATAATGTAATATGAGTGAAGTTCCGTAGGAGAGACCTGTTTTAATTCAGACCGCTCCTACGGAGCTTGACATTTTTCGTTTAATGTATTACTACAAACAGCTTATCCCTACGGGATTTCAGAAAAAATGTATAGTAGTTTACAGAAAAGGTTGTTAATAAAAACACCAACAACAGAAAAAAAGAGTAATTAATAAAAATAAAAACTATGGCATACGTATTAAGAGAAATCATAATCAACAAACCGCATGAAGTTGTTGCTGACTATTATCTCAAACCAAAAAGCACTTCACAATATGTGTGAAGCACTTTTTGTAAATTCGTTTTATTAGTTATCTTTATTTACTCCACCACCACTTTCCTATTCACCACATTTTCGTTTGCAGAGCCTGCCGAAGTAGTTATTTGTACAAAATAAATTCCGCTTTGCATCTCACCTTTTTCTATTATTAAACCCATACCCGAAAACAATACTTTTTTTATTTCCTTGCCTACCACATCCATTATTTTTAAGGTTGTGTTTTTTTGTGGTTCGCTAAAAGAAATTGTTATTTGGGAAGTGAAAGGGTTTGGATAAATACTTATTTCATTTCCCGATGTTAATTGATTTATGCCAACAGTTGTAATAAGAACACACGCCGACGTATCAACGCAACCATTTAAAGCTACCATTACTGCATAAATCCTTCAAACGTTACCTCCCCGGAAATCACAATCACTTCTGAAACACCTGTAAAACCTCAAAAGTTAAAACTGACAACGTTTTTCCGAGTGTCTTTCCTGTTTTCAGTAGTACTACATGTAATCTTTGTAGTACTACATATAATCTAAGTAGTACTACTAATTTTCTCCCACACATCTCGCGCGAGACAAAAGACACTCCCGAAAACTATTTTTACCCCATTAACCACTTCGGAGATTTATCAAAGAACTTATAGTATATAATAGTACTGCTTAATGTAATTGAAGATTACTCGTATTAGGTTTACTTAATAACAAACAATAGTTGGTAACATATATAATAGATAGTTGGTGGCAGGTGTGGTAGTACTATATATATGTATAAGTAATTTGGAAGTGGTATTGAATTAATAGTACTTTTGGACTTGAGTAAATTAATTTGTTATGCTTAATGTGGCATTTTATAACCGAAACAATATAGTAAAGAATAATACATTTTGAAACAATAAAAAAATAAAAATGGAAGCAAATACAATTAGAGTTGATGAGTACTATTATGAATTCTGGAATAAACATTATGTAAAACTTGGTGGAATGGAACGGGTTAAACAATATCAGTTTAAATTTAAATTACTACCTAACGACGGAGTTTATAATGGAGAAAACTATGTTGGATTTTCCAAACTAAAAGAAATTATTTTAAAAGAAGAAAAAATGAATGGAGAATCTTTTTTTTGTATAAATCCTCCGACTCATTCTTTAATGGGTGTTGATGGTTTAGCATTAGCAAAGAAATTTACTGCTTTTAATGAATTGATAGGCGATGAAAGTTATAATGAAAAAGACATTAAAGAATACGAAGCATACTTTTTTATAGCTTATGTATTTACTTTAGAAAAAGATTTACCGACTATAAAATTCAATAACAAAAATCAAACAAAGTAATGAAAAAAATAAATTATGCCCTGTTATTCTTAACTTTTAGTTCCATTTCTATTTACTCTTTTTCCCAACCTTTTAATAAAGAACAGGAATATAAAGATTATCTAATTGCAAACATTACGACAATTGACCCATTAGAAGGTATTTGGGGAGGCAAAGTAATTGAATCAAATAAAATAATTATAGATGGAGTTGCCTATAAAGCAGGCGGAGGAAACTTTGATATACGTGTTGCTATTATTAAAGTAAATGGTAAATATATCGCTTATTATTGCAGTTTCAATTCAATTTCCCAGCCGCTTGCCTGTTTTGATTATATATTTAATAAAACGGCTACGAATGGAAAATATTTATTTCAGTTCATTTGCAATAATGATGTTTTTAGTGGACAGGCATATATGAATGATAATAATTCTCTTGAATTTGCTTACAAAACGCAAGATTATAGAAGTATTAAAGATGGAACAGTTAACTTAACAAAACTTTCTTTAAATGAAGATGACATAAAAAATGCGTTGACGAAAAATCCACCAATGCCAAATAAAGTTGGCGGCACTGCATTTGCAATTGGAGACAGATATATTGTTACAGCTTGTCACGTTGTTAAAGGATATAATAATTATAAGGTTAGAGGTATCGGTGGTGACTTTAATAGAAGTTACAACTGTATCCTTAATTCAATTGACAGCATCAATGATATGGCAGTATTATATATTTCTGATATAAATTTTCAAGGAATAACTAATATACCATACACTACAAAAAACAGTGGTTGTAAGGTTGGTGAAAAAGCTTTTTGTCTTGGATACCCATTAATAAGAACCATGGGAGAAGAAATTAAACTTACAGATGGACTTATAAGTTCCAAATCAGGATTTTTAGGTGATACATTAGAATATCAAATTTCCGTTCCTGTTCAGCCTGGCAATAGTGGAGGACCTCTATTTGATAACAATGGAAATTTAATAGGAATTATTATTGCTAAACATACAGATGCAGAAAACGCATCTTATGCTCTTAAAATTTCTTGTTTAAAGAAACTAATTAAAAAAAGACCAACAATAAGCACAATGCCTGCTACTTCTCAATTAATTAATAAAGACCTTCCTTCAAAAGTTAATTTAATACAGAACTATGTATATATTATTGAAGCGGAAAAATAAAACTTTCAAACGATAACAATAATAAAACAAACGAAGGTAACCCAAACGAAAGAATAATGACAATGGAACTACCACCAAATTGGAAATTAATTAGAGACCCGAAAAAAGCGGGTGGACAAGGAACTATTTTAGTAGTTCAAAATATAACAGACCCTAAACTTAAAGGTGCGCTTAAAAAAATTCATCCTGACCAACAGCACAAAGAAATTAAACGAGAGCGAATGTGCAGAGAAATTGCTTCATTAAAAAAAATATCATTTAGAGGAATTCCCAAAATTTATGATGATAACGCAACGGATGTTGCCAATCCAGAAATACCACTATTTTTTGTTTCGGAATGGATTGAAGGGAAAACACTACACGAAATCTATTTAAAAAAACCAACTTCAATTGATGAAGCTATAAGAATAACAAGAGATTTATGTTTAATAGTTGACACGTGTCATCGTGAAAATATATTGCATAGAGATATAAAACCGCAAAACATAATAATTTCAAATGATGGAGTAACTTATTTGGTTGACTTTGGACTTGCTTGGATTAAACCAATTACAGAAAGCGAAAGCGAGTTCAATTCATATCCGAATGAAGAAATTTCAAATTACTTTTTACGATTACCAGAGTATATAACGGGATATAAAAAACACAATCAGGTATCGGACATAACATATTTGGTTGGTATTCTATTTTTTCTTTTAACAGGGCAATACCCAAAAGGGTTAACAGACGGAGATGGCACGCCGCCTCATAAAATTTTAACTGAACATTTGCCTAAAGAACTGTTATCTGACATAAGGTGGCAAAAAATAAAACGAATTTTTGATTTAGGATTTGTAGCTTCAATAAAGCATCGGTTTACATCTGCAATTGATTTAATTAAAATGTTGGACGAAATAAATAAAGCCGAAGAAGGCGCAGAACAAAAGATAGAAAACAATCCCCAGGTATTGAAACTACAAGAATTACTTAACTCAACAGTTCTCAAAACAAAAGAAAATGTTTTCAAAACTATGGTAGAAGCAAATTTACATTTGCATCAAAGATTAACCGAACTTGCGAAAAAAGTAAATTTAACTACCCCCTCTAATACATCAGTTGGCGAAGATTTCAGGAGTGTATTTATACAATTCTCTAATCACAACCATTCAATTGAATCGGTTCATTTTACTCATAATCTTCAGTTAGCAGATAGCAATGGAACTAAATTACGGGCAACCTATTCATTTAACAAAGAACAACCAACATTTTATTATAGTGGATATTCAAGTGATAAAGAAGGTTTAATAACAGCAATTGATAATAAAATAGACGATATGTTTTTAGAAATTGTAGAAGCATATACTAAAAAGACAAGAAAACCTCAATCGCTATTTTGATAATGAAAAGCACACAGTACGCTCTAAGCTGTCGGGAAGGAATGTGTGAAAGGGCTTAGTGTGGTTTTATAATTTTTAAGTTTTACTTATATAAAAGCTGATTGGTAATTATGGAAAAATCAAACGAATGGAAGCAGGAATTAAATTTACATTTTAAATCTAAAGGATTAAATATTTCCCCGCCGCCGCGAGTGTGTCGGCAGGCACGCAGTTTTCAACTCGTGCTGATTATTAAGTGGTGTCCTCACCACTACATAAATCACTCCAACTACCATCCATTGTGATAGCGTTACCACTTTCATTATTGGAAGATCCGACAAAATTTTCCCATTGCCAGTTTGGTGACTGCGCATGAGAATAAATACTTAATAAGACAAGTAAAATAGTAGAGTACAGTTTTTTCATTTTGTTATTTTTCATTATTATTTTATTACTTCCAGTCAAATATTAATTCGGATGTAGCATCATTAATATCATTTCGGCTTCTATACGCATGGTCATTAGTATAATATGCCG
>CAIQBY010000373.1 GCA_903870175.1 uncultured Bacteroidota bacterium | reverse complement strand
AGAATCTCGAATACTTAAATAGGCTTGTTTTTCGTGATGAATCTGAAATGTTTTGGAAATGTTTTGGATCTCTAATATCGGTTTCATCTGTTATGCTAAGTCGGCAAAATAAGCTTCTGTTTTCCGGAAATAAAATAATCCGACAAACAAAAACAATATCCCTGAAATTAAACTTATCAATAATAAATTAAGCTGCAATGGAACATTAATAAATCCTGAGCGAAATAATACTACGGCAGCGTACATTGGATTTAGAGCGAAAATATATTTCAAATATTCATTTGTTAATATAGATACTGGATAAATCACCGGTGTGATAAACATCAATGCTTGAATCATAAAAGGGATAACGTATCTGAAGTCACGGTATTTAATATTCAAAGCGGCTAACAATGTTCCTAGCCCAAATGTGGAAATACATGTTACTATTATGCCAAGTAGCGGAAATAAGAGTAGGTTTAGAATATGAATAGGTATTTGGTAATAAATAAGCATTCCAATAAATATTAATACAGACATCATGAAATCAAATAATGAAACAAGAACTGAAGATATTGGAATAATTAATCGCGGAAAATATATTTTCTTAATTATATTAGCGTTTGTAACCATGCTGTTTCCTGCTGCTGATATTCCTGTAGCAAATATATTCCATAATATTAAACCAGAGAATACAAAAATAGGATAAGGCAAATCGTCGGATGGAACTTTTAAAGCCCGACCAAAAAACAATGAGAATATTACCATCATAAATAATGGCTGTAAAACAGCCCAGGCAAAACCTAAAAATGTTTGTTTGTATTTTACTTTAATATCTCGCCATGTGAAAAAGTAGAATAACTCGCGGTAATGCCATAATTCATTAATACCAAGGTTTAATTTTTCTTTCGGTTTTATCTCGTACTCCATTAATCGTTCTCTGCTCTTTATTAAAGAGTGCGAATATAGTAAAATAGCACCAGTAATTTGAATTTCAAGATAGAGTTTATCTCAATTTCAAATTAGTTTGGTTTATTTATTGGTTTAACCTATTTAGGAATCAGACTTGTATCGTACTTAGAAAATATTTTATTATTCTTCCTGACTGAGAAAAACAGGTTTCTTTCTTCTAAATCCTTAATCTTTAATTCTTCCTCCTTTAAAAAAATATTTTTTATAATAAGGCTCATCCAAATCATCAATCATCACGCCCTTTTTGGTACTTGCATGCACAAATTTATTGTTTTGCAAATAAACTCCAATATGAGATATATTATCACTTTCAATTTTAAAAAAAACCAAATCTCCTTCCAACAAATTATTTTTTGAAATCACTTTGCATCCGTTGGAAATACTTGAAGATGTGCCTGTCAAATCTTTATTATAAACTTCTTTTAAAAGCACAATGGTAAACGCAGAACAGTCTATTCCCTGCTTATTTTTACCTCCATATTTATATGGTACACCATACCAGTCGTTAATAAAGGTATAAAGTTTCATATTATCTATCTTATCTTCCTCCACATTTAAAAGGTGAGCATATTTAGTTTTTATTTTTATAGAAGCAGCAGATTTCTCCTTATCTGTATTCTTAGACAATTCTTTATGAGATCGGCATGAACTGATGGTAGCAGTCGAAATCAAGAGGAATAAAATTCGCAATTTATAATTCACTTTTTGTAATAAATCTAAATTCAAATAACACTAGTTTAATGAATTTCCAGTTGAATAGGAAGTTTAAATATGCTGGAAACAGGTTTTCCGTTTGAAGTTGCAGGTTTCCAGTCTGGCATTTTGTTTACCACCCGCAAAGCTTCATTATTTAATTCTGAGTTTATACCTTTTATAATTTTCGGATTCACAACTTTCCCTTTTTCATCCACAGTAAAAGCAACAATTATTTTTGTTCCTAAATTACTGTCCCATTTATAGTAGCTTACTGGATAATGAAAATTAATATTGATAAATCTATTCAATGAATCATTGCCGCCGGGAAACTCAGGAATAGTATTAATTGCAGCAGATAACGAATCGGCAAGCATTCTGTTGTTTTCGGTAGTTACTGTACTTTCAAAATCCATATTTTTATTTGCAGCAACAGTTTGCGGTGCGGAAGTAATATTGCCTGTAACATTCGCCTTTGGAGTCGCTTCCTTTGCCACCTTGTCTTTTTTGCCTTCCACCGATGCAAATTTGCTACTCACTTCTTCATGCTTCGTTTCCTCCTTTTTCAAATCTCTTTTCTTTTCAGGCTTCTCTTTTGCCTTCGGCTTTTTTTCATTCTCAACTTGTGCATATCCACTATCATCAATTGTTACAGCTTCTGGTTTCTTAGGCATTTCATCCGCTGCCACCACTTCCTGCATCACCATTTTAGATTGATCCTGAAGTTGCGTTTGAACTGGAACATTCATCACCTTTTTATCCTTGTCTTCATCTGATTTTGTAACCGAAATTCCGTTAGAAACAGTTGGGGTAGAAATAAGAACTTCCCCTTTTCCAGTCGAGTTTTTACTATCCGGCTGAGATTTTTCTTCTTTTAATGAAAACAAAGGTTTTACTTGTTCAGCATTTTTCTTTTCAAAATTCCCTGTTTGATTTTCAGTAGAATCTTTACGTTTTAATGAATCGGCAACATAATTTCTTTCCGCTGGAGGGGGTAAAAGTTGTGGTGATCTTAATTCGGCTATTTTATCTTCCTGAATTTCCTTTTTACCATAATTATTAAAGAAAAATACTCCACCAAGTAATAATAATAGCGACGCAGCAATCGAAAACACAATCTTATAATTTAGGGTAAAGATTTTATTTTTATTTTCGGCAGGAGTAGCAATTCTATTGCTTATTTCTTCACTAATATCATTTATTCTACTCCTGTTATTGACAAGTTCCAATCCTTCCATCGCATCACTGCAGAAATCACAGTCAAGCAAATGTTTTTCCACCTGATGTCGTTCTTTATCTGAAAGTTTATTATCAATATAATCAAACATAGTCTCCTCCGAAAGACAATCAGTTGCGGTAAATAACTTATGTTTTAATTCTCCACTCATTCTTTTTTTTGTAACTACTTCAATCGCGTTTCAATACAGTTTTTCAGGTTCCTTTTTCCATTCTGAATAAAACTTTTTACATTATTTAATTCGAAATTGGTTTCCATACTTACTTCCAGATAACTTTTTTCGTGTAAATAAAACAATTCAATGCAAATCTGTTGATCTCTATTCAATTTTTTCAAACAATCTTCCATAAATGTAAGTTGTATTTCCTTGTCATTGTTATTAAAAAGATGCAGTTCCGGTTCATATTCCATAGAAACTGTTAAATAATTTTGCATTTCTTTTTCTTTCCTTTGGATAGCAGCTCCGGAACGAAGCTTCATTAAACAAAATGTTTTGCACAAAACATATAACCAGGATTTGAATTCCTGAACCTGATATTTAAGTAAATCGCCAAGAAGTTTTTCAAAAATCAGAATACTTGCATCTTGAGCATCCTGTTCATTTTTCAAATATTTCATGCTCACCCCGAATATCAGATGAGTATATCGTTGATAAAGAACCCCAACTAAATTACTGTCTTTTGATTGCTTATATAGAGCAATCAGTTCCAAATCATTCAGTTTTTTTAATTCTTCAGTAGGCATAATCAGACTACAAAAATAGGTAAAATATAATGCATGAATATTTTGTTAATTATGAATCAATTATAATATATATAAATAAAGTATTATGGTATATATTGTACGATATTAATTTAATTTTTTGCTAAAAAAATATTATATTTGCCAACTTAGATTGAATGTAAAATTTTGCTTTTGGCAAAAGGTTAATGAAGAAACTTTTATTAATATTAATTTCTTTTGTTTTTCTCACCTCCTGGATGGTGAAATTGCCTGATGAGGCAGAAAAAGCTATTGCCAAACCTAAGGCTATTTACATTTACAATTTCACAAAATATATTGAATGGCCAGCTGAGAGCAAGCAAGGTAATTTTGTTGTTGGTATTTTAGGTATCAGTCCTGTTATGATAAGTGAGCTAAGTAAAGCGGTAGAGAAGAATAATAGTAAACCTGAAAGTAGAAAAATAGAAATAATAAATTTATCCTCAGTTGACGATGTAACAAAATGTCACATTGTTTATATTCTTCCTGATAATTCGGCACAGCTTGCTGAAGTGATAAATAAAATTAAAAACAAAAGCACACTAATTGTGACCGAAAAGCCTGGAATGACTAAACAAGGAGCAGGAATCAATTTTGTTATTAAGGACGATAAATTACAATTTGAGTTGAATAAACCAACTATTGAAAATCATAATATGAAAGTTGCATCCGGGTTAGAAGCCTTGGCAGTACATTGATATTAAATAATATTTTAGAAAGAAAATGTTACGCTTAAGAAATATAATAATGATTGGAATACTGACAATGCTGTCAGTATTTGCGAACGCACAGATAGATAAAGTATCTGCTGCTATATCATTATTGCAAAAAGGTAACCTTGATAGCGCTAAAACGATTATTGATTTGGCTGTTGCAGATACTGAAATAGTTAATGATGGTCAGGCTTGGTATATAAGAGGGTTTATTTATAAATCAATTTATAATGCAAGGGAAAAAACGAATATTAAATCACCTCTTCGTTTAGAAGCATTAAATTCGTTTAAGAGATCACTATTTATAGATACTTCATTAGCAAATGTTGTTGAAAATAAAAAGAATATTAAATATCTTGCAGCTACACTTTATAATGATGTTAAAGCAAGTCTGGATTCAGTGAACTATTTAATTGCAATTGATAATTTTGAAAAATTCAAAACATATTCGAAGCTAATTGATACTTCTCAGGAAACAATAAAACAAAATGATATTAAGTTTTTATTGGCTCTTGCTTCCGTTTATACCCAAATATATGAAAATGACAGAAAAGGGAAATCAGAATTCTTAAATCTTGCTAAGGCTACTTATTATAAAGTACTAATCCTCGAATCAAATAACATCAGTGCAAACTATAATATGGGAATTCTATTCTATAATCAGGCGGTTCAACTCATTAACCAATCTGATTATGACATTGACATTGTTGCGTTAAATGATATTCAGGATAATTCTGTAAAACTATTCAAAGAGTCGCTTCCATTTATGGAAAAAGCTTATCAACTTGACCCTAAACGAAGAGAAATATTATTAGGTTTATCAGGTGTTCATTTTAGTTTGAATGAAAAAGAAAAGTCAGACTATTACAAACAAAAATTGCAAGAGCTTGAAAAGCAGAAATAAAATTTAACAGGGAATAAAATATTAATATGAATATAAGATTTACAATAGGTAGAAAAATAGGATTGGGCTTCGGAATTATCCTTGTTTTATTTATTGTTGCTTCCCTGCTCACCAATATTACATTAACCGAAAGCCGCGCTAAAACGGATAAGGTTACCAAAATATTCAATCCTTCCGTTGCTTCTTTAAAGGAATTAAATTATCTTTTAATTCGTTCGAAATTACTAATTACCAAATGGTTTTACGTTCAAACTAACGATGAGGATTTTGATAAGAAGGCCTTAAGAAAATTGATTAGTGATGATTATCCTGCATTAAAAACAAAAATTAAAAAGTATTCTGTCAATTGGAATCAAAATGAACAAAGGAGCATTGACTCAATATTTGTACTAACCGAACAAATGTTTTATAGTTACCAGGAAGATGTAATGACGCCGTTAAACTCTTTTGCAGCTTATGATGATGCGAGTATAAAATTACCTGCTTTGATTCCTTTCGAAGAACTGGATGTTAAATTTAAAGCTATTAACGAAAATTTAAGTACGCTAATTAACAAGCAAAATTCTAATGCCTCTGATAACTCAAATGAGATGTTGCATTCATTCAGTACTCTTCAGAAGATAGTTATATGGCTTGGTTTTATATTAGTTTTTGGGGGAATTTTAATTGCCGTATTTACTGTTCGTACTATAGTTCGACCTATTCATCAGTTGAAGAAAATATTATTAATGATGGGAAAAGGCGTGCTGCCATCAGAAAGAATAAAGGACAGAAAAGATGAAATAGGTGAAATGTCAATTGCGCTTAATGGCCTGGTTGATGGAATGGCGAGAACTACAGAGTTTGCAAGGGAAGTTGGTTCCGGTAATTTTATTTCTCATTACCAACCGTTAAGTAATGAAGATACTCTTGGTGCTGCATTGCTTAAAATGCGTGAAGACTTGCGGGAGAATGAACAGATTTTGGAAGCCAAAGTAATTGAGAGAACGGAAGAAGTTGTAAGACAAAAGGAAGAAATTGAAACTCAGAATCAAGAGTTGGAGGTTTTATACAAACACGTTACCGATAGTATCAAGTACGCCAAAAGAATACAGGAAGCAATCCTGCCTCCGGATAGTTTGGTGAAGCGATTGCTGCCAAATTCATTCGTGCTTTATAAGCCAAAAGACATTGTTAGCGGCGACTTCTATTGGATGGATGCGAAGAATGGAAAAACAATGTATGCTGCCGTTGATTGCACAGGTCACGGTGTGCCAGGCGCTTTTATGTCGATTGTAGGATACAATCTTTTGAAGCATGTGGTAAACAATAATAATTTCACTAAGCCTTCATTGATTCTTGATGGATTAAATGATGGTGTAAGCGAAACTCTTCACCACGGCCATGAAGAAGCTCAGACAAAGGATGGAATGGATTTATCTTTTTGCACTATAGATTTCAAAACTCTCGAATTGCAGTATGCAGGTGCTTTCAATCCTCTTTTTATTATTCGCAATAACGAATTGCTGCAAACTAAAGCAGATAAATTTCCTATTGGATACTTTTTAGGAGAAGAAAAAAAGAAATTTACAAATCATACCATTCAACTTAAAAAAGGAGATTGTGTTTATATTTTCTCTGACGGTTATGCCGATCAGTTTGGAGGACCAAACGGCAAGAAGTTTATGGCAAAACATTTTAGAGATTTGCTATTTGAAGTTCATAAACAACCTGTGAATTTACAGAAAGAAATACTTAATAAAACGTTTGAAGACTGGCGAGGAAACCATGATCAGGTGGACGATATATTAGTAATTGGATTGAAGATAGAATAACTGAATTTTAATTAAGGTGCAGTAATTATTAATATTATTGCATTATTCAATAGTGTATAAATAAAAAAATCCTGAAGATATCTTCAGGATTTTTTTATTTAAAATATTTTGGTTTTTATTTATCCAGGTCTTCGAAGTTTACATTTGAAAAACTTGAATCTGTATTGGATTGTTTTTCAGATTTATTTTCATAAGCAGGCTTAGGATCAGGCTCTGGAGCCATTTCTTTAATGTAATTAATAACTTCAGTAAGTCCATCAGTAAATTTTTCAAAATCTTCCCTGAATAAAAATATTTTATGTTTTTCAAAAAAGAATTTGCCATCATCATCTATGCGTTTTTTGCTTTCGGTGACGGTTAAATAATACTCATTTCTTTTGGTTGCTTTCACATCCAAAAAATAAGTTCTTT
>CAIQBY010000372.1 GCA_903870175.1 uncultured Bacteroidota bacterium | reverse complement strand
TTTAGATACTGAAAACTTACCAAGCCAAGGCAATAAAATAACGGCTTAATAACAACCTCGAACTGTTGATGTCAACAACCTGCGAGAAAATTTTATCCATCGAACAAAGGATATATATTTATTCGATACGCAATAATACAATAACTTATCCATATATCTTGAATTATTATTATTTTCTTTCTTTACTGCCTCCGTTTATCATTTGCTTTTACCTACTTTTACCATTAATAATTAATAACAATGAAAAGATTTGTATTTGTATTTATTATTAATGTGATTCTTAATCTTAATGGGAGAGGGCAGAATCTCGTGCCGAATGGGGGATTTGAACAATACAGTAGATGCCCTTTTGGGACAAGTGTTATATACTATGCTACTCCTTGGTTTCAACCTAATACATGGCAAGGAAACACAACAAACAGTTCTTCATCTGACTTATTTGATACATGTGGAAGCTTTACTGATGCAGGAATTCCATTAAATGTATATGGATTCCAACCAGCAAGAACTGGTCATGGTTATGCAGGTATATTTTTATATTTTGATACTCTTGACTACAGTGAATATATAGAAGTTCCATTAATATCCCCATTAATTGCTAATAAAGGATATTGTATTCAATTTTATGTTTCATTAGCAGATTCATCAAAGGAAGCTATTAGTAACATAGGTACTTACTTTTCAGTGGATAGCTTATTAGATAATAGATATTATTGTCCGGCTATAACATACGTTACACCACAATTTGAAAACCCTTTATCTAATATACTAAATGATAAAACCAACTGGATGTTAGTATCAGGAAATTTTATTGCTAATGGAGGGGAACGATATATGACATTAGGAAACTTTCATTTACCAGCAAATACTAATGCTCAAACTTTATCAAATGGAAGCACTCACTCATTTGCTTATTATTATATAGATGATATAAGCGTAACCCAATGTAATGTTGGAATAGAAGAACTAACAACATCTCCCGAAATCCTCATTTCCCCCAACCCAGCCACTTCCAGCATTACCATTACATCATCCACCAACATAAAAGAAATAAAACTAATTAATCTTTTAGGCGAAGAGGTTTTAATTACGAATTATCAATTAACCCTTCGACAAGCTCAGGGTAACAGAATTACGAATGCTGTTAGTGTTGATGTAAGTGATATTGCAAAAGGAATTTATTTTGTGGAAGTAACAGTGGATTCGGCAGGCTCACCAACCTATAAAAATGTTATTAATAAAAAGATAGTTATACAATAGGTACGGATAACTAATGATTACGAATTTACGAATCACGATATACACAGATTCGTAAATTCGCAATCATTAGTTATCCGTACCATAGAGATTCGTAAATTCGTAACCATTAGTTATCCGCACCGCAATAATTCGTAGTTTTTTAAACCTTCTCCACCCAGTCGCCGCCTTCTTTAATAAGGTCAATTAAAGCATCCACAGCGTTTTCCGAATCAATATTTCGTTGCACCACTTCACGTCCTTTATATAAAGTTATTTTGCCAACACCCGTTCCCACGTATCCATAATCAGCGTCAGCCATTTCGCCCGGCCCGTTCACGATGCAGCCCATAATACCAATCTTCACACCTTTCAAATGGTCAGTCCGGTTTCTTATCTTCGCAGTCGTTTCCTGCAAATCAAACAGCGTACGTCCGCACGAAGGGCAGGAAATATATTCTGTTTTCGAAATTCGGGTACGCGTAGCCTGCAATATTCCAAAGCAGGTAGAGTTAATTAGTTGAGAGTTGAGAGTTGAGAGTTGAGAGTTATCAGCACCTTCTGACTTTTGACTTCCTGTAAGCCACACACCATCACCCATTCCATCCAGCAACAGCGCACCAACATCAGTAGAAGAATAAAGCTGAAACTGCTCTTCGGAAATATCAGTGTAATTTCTTTTGATGATAACTGGAATAGTTGCTCCCATCATCATCATTTGAATAAATATTCTTCTTTGTTCCGACATCCCGTGCTCGTTGGAAGTTTCTAAAACAAACGCCATACTATGTTTAGTACCTTTCACTTCACTCATTCGTTTTCTTACTTCCTTCAAGTCGTCATCATTCATCTTTTGCGTTTGTTCATTTACAAATTCGTCAATATTCAGAGTAACGAAACTTAATTCAGACCTTTTTCCTAATTGC
This sequence comes from uncultured Bacteroidota bacterium, assembly GCA_903870175.1. GTDB lineage: Bacteria > Bacteroidota > Bacteroidia > 2-12-FULL-35-15 > 2-12-FULL-35-15 > 2-12-FULL-35-15. The sequence goes on along the minus strand of CAIQBY010000372.1, from coordinate 13,543 downwards.
TTATATTCTTCAAACGACATAAAAGGATAACACCTTGTTTTGATTCTTAAATTAGCCCAAGTGTCATAGTTATATATCAATCCAAGCGTTCCCGGTATTTCAAACTCCACCACATTATCACCAACAAATAAATAATCACAAGCCTGATCAGTTATATTCCATTTATCCAAAGGCACCGAATAATTATAACCAACAGCAAACAAACTTGCAGGAGTAATCTTTTCCTTACCACTAAAATCAGCTATTACGCAAGGTGCATTGTGACCGCCAATATTAATTGCAGGCAGCGTTTTTCTTCTTGAGTATTCATAAGGATTATAAGGAAGTTCAGTTTTTATTTCAGGAATAGAATTTGCAATTTGTAATTTGTAATTTGAAATCTTTTCAATTAACCGTTTCGCCACCGGTATTTCAAACTCAGGGTCTTCCGTCAACGAAACACGCACCGTATCACCAATTCCATCTTCCAGCAAAGCACCAATTCCCACAGCCGATTTAATACGTCCATCCTCACCTTCACCAGCTTCAGTTACGCCAAGGTGCAATGGATAATTCATATTGTTTTCCTGCATTGTTTTTATCAGCAAGCGATACGCCTCCACCATCACTTTAGGGTTACTCGCTTTCATTGATAAAACAATATTGTAATAACTATTGTCTTCACAAATACGAAGGAACTCCATTGCGCTTTCTACCATTCCAAGCGGAGTATCGCCGTACCTGCTCATAATCCTGTCACTCAGCGAACCATGATTAGTGCCAATACGCATGGCAGTCCCATACTCTTTACATATCTTTACAAGAGGTGTAACCCGTGTGCGGATGCGCTCCAGTTCAGCTTCGTAACTGTCGTTATTATAATCAATCTCCTCAAACTTTTTCTTATCCGCATAGTTACCGGGATTTACACGTACCTTCTCCACAATGCGCGCAGCAAGCTCTGCAGCGTTAGGTGTAAAATGAATATCAGCAATAAGCGGAGTAGTATATCCGCGTTTGCGGAGTTCATCTTTTATGTTCTGGAGATTTTGTGCTTCCTTCAAACTCGGCGCTGTAATGCGCACATACTCACATCCGGCATCAATCATCCGGATGCTTTGCTCCACAGTCGCAATCGTATCCATCGTGTCGGTAGTAGTCATACTCTGCACGCGTATTGGGTTATCGCCACCCATCGGCACATTGCCAATAGTTACCACACGCGTTTTGTACCGCGAATATTCAGTAAGACTATTACAGTAAAGTTTCGTATTCATTAAGAATTCAATTATACAATATTAAGAAATATTCTCCTGCCTTCCCAGATAGTTCTTAAACACAGCGTTTCCAAGGATAGTAGAAAGAATAATAAATGTACCAAGATAAAAACCGGGAGTCATTGCTTCGTCCTTTTTCCAAAGAAAATAAGCAATGATAATACCATAAACAGTTTCCAGATTAACAGTCAGCGTTATTGTAAACGGACTTATTTTCTTCATCAGATTAACAGACGAAATAAACGGGAAAGCAGTGCCGACAATAGATAATATAGATATCCATAGCCATGCTTTAGGAGTGATTATAAAAAAGTCGTGAGTAAATTCGCCGGCGAATAATAAGTAAACCGAAAGCACAACTACACCGCCAATCAATTCGTAAAATGCAATTAAGGAAGACGGAATCCGTTGCACCATCAAGCCGTTAAACACAGTAAATATAGAAGATGTTAATGCAGCCAGCATCCCAAAAACAATGCCCCAGGCATAATGAGTTTCCACTTTAAATATCATCCCTATGGCACCAATAATCACCATTCCAAATATTATTTCGTAACGGATTACTTTTCTTTTGTAGAAGATTGGTTCAATAAGAGAAGTGAATAAAGTGCCGGTAGCGAAGGCAACCAGCGTTACAGAAACGTTGGAAATATTAATTGCATTATAAAAGCAGAACCAGTGGAAAGCAATAATAGCACCTATTCCAATTAGTTTGAGGAAATCATTTCTACTGACTTTAATATTTCTTTTGGTAACAATTAAATAAACTGCTATGGTAGCAATTGTAAGCAGCATCCGGAACCATACAAGCTGATAGGCAATTACATTTTCTATGTTTAAAAGCTTGCCAAGTATCGGCGACCATCCCCAGATGAATACGATGAAATGAAGTAAGAGAAGGTTCTTGTTTTTGAAAATCACGGATTATTATTTTAATTTCTTCTTGGGATGTTGGCGAGTATCATAAAAATTAAGGAGAATCAGTTTGTCTTTCTCCACCCTATAAAATAAGCGTATTTGTTTTCTGATTAAAAAGCCACGGATGCTTTTTTCTTTATTCTCAACTGTACCCATAGTTGGATATTCGGCAATTAAATCAATAACCTCAAAGATTCTATTATTTAGTTTGATTGTTACTTTTTCTCCAAATTCAGAGTGAACATAAGTAAGAATTTTATCCAAGTTCTTTGTAGCTCTTGGCATAAAAATTACTTTGAGAGCCATTTTTTGTATTGCTCCTTAACCTCATCATAGGGAATATGATTTTTCTCATCAAAACTTTCTTCATAAGAAAGAAGAAGGTCTTCCTGTTCTTCTTTGGTTAAGCTATCCCACAACTTTCCTTCTTTTTTGGTTGAAGATAATAACGCTTGATAAAATTGCCTTAATAGATTTTCATTATCTATTTTATCAATGAGTTTATGGAAATTAGTTTTGATGGCAGTTGATGACATGGCTATATTATTTATTCAAAAGTACTAAAAATATATCTATTCAAATCGTTTAGCAATCTTTTCTTCCACATATTCCCTTAATGCTTCTATTTTCAGCGTATCTACCACTTCCGAGGCAAAGGCATGCATCAGTAATTTTTTTGCCGATGTTTCACTTAATCCTCGTGCGCGCAGATAAAATATTTTGTCCGCATCCAGTTTTCCTGTTGATGTACCATGCGAACATTTTACATCATCAGCATATATTTCCAACTGTGGTTTTGTATTAATAGTTCCTTCATCACTCAACAGAATATTTTTGTTTGATTGAAACGCATTGGTTTTCTGCGCATCCTTTCTCACATATATTTTCCCATTAAATGTAGCGGATGATTTATCTTCAATAATTCCTTTATAAAGCTCGTTACTGTTGCAGTTAGGCTTTCTATGGTCTACCAAAGTATGATTGTCCACCACTTGATTTCCGCTTGTTAAATACAATCCGTTCAAGTGCGTTTCTATATGTTCATCATCAAGTACAATATTCAAATTATTACGCACCAGCGAACCGCTCAATGTAATTGTATTAGTTGAAAACACGGATTGTTTCTTTTGATAAACCTGAGTAGTATTAATCAAATAACCGTTCTCGTTTTCATCCTGAATTTTATAATAATCAACAATGGCATTTTCATCAATCACAATCTCCGTCATTGAATTGTTGAATGTTTTAGCTGAAGAATCAACTGTTTCAAACGATTCAATAAATTTAACCTGAGCATTTGGCTCCACAACAATTAAATTTCTTGAGTTGATAATCAGGTTTTCTTTAGTAGAAGAAATATTAATAATATGTATCGGAGTTTCTATAACCGTTCCCTTTGCAACATGAATAAATACGCCACCTTTAGCCAATGCGGTATTCAATGCAATAAATGTATCTGCATTTACATCAGCATATTTAGAATATTGTTTTGAGAAGGTTTCGTTTGAAGAGGCATCTGTGATATTGATAACCTGCAAGCCTTTAGGTAATGATTTTATATTTGATAAGTCTTCAATAAAAACACCATTTTCAATTACAATATCAATCGCATCCTTCAAAAATTTAGTGTGCTTTATTTGTTCGCAGGTAGTAGTTTTATCTGTTGAAAAAGCAAATTCTCCTTTCAACACTAAATCAATATTCACATATTTATATTCTTCGCTTTTTCGGTTTGGAATGCCTTGTTTCAAAAAGCTTTCCATTGCCTGTTCACGTATTTGCAAACTGCCCAACAAAGAATTCTTTACAGTTTCAAATTCAGAGTATAATCTATCTTTCAGTGTATTCGTTTTAACAGCAGCTTCCATTACGCGTTCACTTCCTCTTTAATAAAATCATATCCTTTTTCTTCCAGTTCCAAAGCCAATTCTTTCGGTCCTGTCTTCACTATTTTTCCATTGTACAACACATGTACCACATCAGGAACAATATAATCAAGCAATCGCTGATAGTGAGTGATCACAATGGTTGCGTTGTCTTTTGATTTTAATTTATTCACGCCACCTGCTACTATTCTCAGTGCATCTATGTCCAATCCGCTGTCTGTTTCATCAAGTATTGCCAACTTCGGTTCAAGCATTGCCATCTGAAATATTTCATTGCGTTTCTTCTCCCCTCCACTGAACCCTTCATTCACACTACGATTGGCAAGTTTGCCATCCAGCTCCACCAGCTTTTGTTTTTCTTTTAATCTTGCCAGAAAGTCTTTTGCTTCCATTGGAGCCAATCCCTTGTAAGCACGAATTTCATTAATTGCAGTCTTCAAAAAGTTAACATTACTAACCCCCGGAATTTCTATTGGATATTGAAACGCAAGAAACACGCCTTCTCTGGCTCTATCTTCAGGAGAAAGCTCTAAAAGATTTTTTCCATTAAAGATTATTTCTCCTTCCGTAACTTCATATTCTTCTCTCCCTGCAAGTACTGCAGATAAAGTACTTTTTCCTGAACCATTTGGTCCCATTATAGCATGAATTTCTCCTGCTTTTACTTCTAAATTAATTCCTTTCAGAATCTCCTTTCCGTCAATTGACGCATGTAAATTTTTAATACTTAACATAATCTTTCTAATAATTTTTATCCAACACTTCCTTCCAAACTCACCGCCAGCAGCTTCTGTGCCTCAACAGCAAATTCCATTGGTAATTTATTTAATACTTCTTTGCAATAGCCATTTACAATTAATCCAATTGCTTTTTCATTATCTATTCCTCTTTGTTTGCAATAGAACAATTGGTCTTCACCTATTTTACTTGTTGTAGCCTCATGCTCTACAATGCCTGATTTATCCTTTATTTCTATGTATGGAAAAGTATGTGCGCCGCATTTATCACCCATCAATAAACTATCGCATTGAGAAAAATTACGGGCATTTGTTGCACCTTTTGCAATACGCACCAAACCTCTGTAACTGTTATTACTAAAGCCTGCCGAAATACCTTTAGAGATAATTGTACTTCTTGTATTCTTGCCTAGATGAAACATTTTTGTTCCTGTATCTGCCTGCTGATAGTTGTTTGTAACCGCCACAGAATAAAATTCACCAACCGAATTATCTCCTTTTAAAATCACACTTGGATATTTCCAGGTTACTGCACTGCCTGTTTCTACCTGTGTCCAGGAGATTTTAGAATTGTCTTCCAGACAAACTCCTCGTTTAGTTACAAAATTAAATATCCCGCCTTTGCCTTCTTTATCACCTGGATACCAATTCTGAACAGTACTGTATTTCACCTCTGCATTTTTATGTGCTACAATTTCCACCACTGCTGCGTGCAATTGATTTTCATCACGCATTGGCGCTGTGCATCCTTCCAGATAGCTAACATAAGCATCTTCATCAGCAATAATTAATGTTCTTTCAAACTGACCTGTTCCTGCCGAATTGATTCTAAAATAAGTGGAAAGTTCCATCGGGCAACGAACACCTTTTGGAATATAACAGAATGAACCATCAGTAAATACTGCTGAATTAAGAGCTGCATAAAAGTTATCAGTATAAGGAACCACAGAACTCATATACTTTTTTACCAAGTCAGGATGTTCCTGAACGGCTTCTCCAAACGAACAAAAGATGATTCCTTTTTCTGCCAACGTTTCTTTAAAAGTAGTTTTCACAGAAACGCTATCCATCACAAAATCTACAGCTATCCTGCTTTCAACGCCAGAAAGTCTTTTTTGTTCTTCAATAGAAATACCAAGCTTCTCAAAGGTTTTTAATAATTCCGGATCCACCTCATCCAAACTTCCCAATTGCTTTTTAGGCTTCGGAACCGAATAATAAATGATATTTTGAAAATCAGGTTTAGGGTAGGAAACATGCGCCCAATGAGGTTCTTCTAAAGTAAGCCAGTAACGATATGCTTTCAATCTATAGTCAAGCATCCATTCTGGCTCATTTTTCTTTGTGGAAATAAAACGAATGATATCCTCGCTTAGTCCTTTTGGTGCGTTTTCCGCTTCTATGTCAGTAACAAATCCGTACTCGTAATCCTTATTTATTTGTTCTGATAATATTTCGTTTGCCATTTTTATCTAAAACTAAACGCTAAAACTTTCTCCGCACCCGCAGGTTCTACTTGCATTAGGATTATTAAATACAAATCCTTTTCCGTTTAAACCTCCAGAATAATCAAGTTCAGTGCCTATCAGATAAAGAAAACTCTTTTTATCTACAGCTATTTTAATGCCTTTATCTTCAAACACCTGATCGCCTTCTTTTATCTGATTATCAAATTCCAGTTTGTACGATAGTCCTGAACAACCACCACCATCAACTCCTACGCGAATAAAAGTTCCTTCCGGTTTGTTGTCCTGTTTCATTAAATCCAACGCATGTTGTTTAGCGTTTTCTGATACTGTTATCATTGTTATTATCTATTAAAAATGAATGTTATTTACCTTGTTTCTTATTTAGAATAAATCTAAATTCTTTACAAAAGTACTTAAAATATTGGTACTCTAACCTAACTTTCGTCACAATTGTTTTGCCAAAAAACTAAAAAAGCCCCAAATCAGTGGAGCTTTTTATTTATTATCTTTCATTTATTTTGCTCGACTATTTAATAGTTCACAACAAATACCACCTAAAGTTCCATCAGATATTCTGAAAAAGAGAATAAATCTGCTTCCGAAAACGGTTTCCCCATTACCTGAATGCCAAATGGCAAACCGTTACTGTGTTTTCCAATAGGCAACGAAATTGCCGGAACTCCCGTAATATTTGCCTGCACTGTAAATATATCTTCCAGATACATTGCAATCGGGTCGGCACTATGTTCTCCAAATTTAAATGCAGTTCCCGGTGTTGTCGGCAAAATAATAAAATCGTATTTACTTAAAATATCATTGGTTTTATCTTTCAAAAGCCTTCTCACTTTTTGTCCCTTAGAATAATAAGCATCATAGTATCCTGCACTAAGCACAAATGTCCCCAGCATTATTCTTCGTTTCACTTCTGTTCCAAAACCTTCTGAACGGGATTTTTTATAAGTAGATTCCAAATCAGTGGCATTTTTGCTTCTATATCCATAATGAACTCCATCATAACGAGCCAGATTTGAACTGGCTTCTGCAGTTGTCAGCACATAATAAGTAGGAACAAGATAATCAATATAAGGGAAATCAACCGGTTCTACGGTATGTCCGGCCGCTTTCAACTTTTCTATTGTAGCATATACTTTAGCTTTTATTTCAGGATTCAAACCATTGCTTTCTATCACATCCTTGATATAAGCAATGCGAATTTTGGCAGGTTTTGAAGTAATATTTTTCGAATATTCAGGAACAGGTTTCGAAGAAACAGTACTGTCGTATTCATCCTTGCCAGCCATCACTTCCATTATCAATGCTGCATCTCTCACATTTTTGGTAATAGGTCCAATCTGATCAAATGATGAAGCATAAGCAATGGCACCATAACGGGATACTCTTCCGTAAGTTGGTTTTAAACCTACTACTCCGCAAAATGAAGCAGGCTGACGAATGGAGCCGCCCGTATCTGTTCCCAAACTAGCCATACATAAATCTGCAGCCACAGCAGCAGCAGCACCGCCAGAAGAACCTCCCGGAACACGCGTTATATCCAATGGATTAAGTACATTTCCAAATGCAGAAGTTTCATTGGAACTTCCCATTGCAAATTCATCACAGTTGCATCTGCCAATGATAATGGCATCTTCAGCCAATAATCGTTCTACCACAGTTGCGCTGTACAACGATTCAAACCCTTCCAGTATTTTTGATGATGCAGATACTTTATGTCCTTTATAACAAAGATTATCTTTCAGCGCTATCACCATACCGGCAAGCTTTCCCTGTGTTTTCGATTTTATCTTTTCATCCACTTCCCTTGCTTTTTCCATAGCTGATTTCTCAAACACTTCAGTAAAAGCATTCAGATTTTTCTTTTCATCAATACGCGAAATGTATTGCTGAACAAGTGCTGCACACGAAATTTTATGGTCGAATAAATCCGATTGAACTTCGGAAAGAGAATTGTAGGTTTTCACAAATTAAGGAATATAATAAATACAAAATCCCCTGTATTTACAGAGGAATTTGTAATGTTTATTTAAAACAAAAGTTAGTCTTTCTTTTCAGGAGTAGCGCTATTGCTTTTCTCGTCCTCACCTTTCGAAGCGTCTTTAAATTCTTTCACGCCTTTACCAAGACCTTTCATCAGTTCAGGTATTTTTTTACCGCCAAACAGCAATAATACGATTATCAGAATGATTACCATTTCGGAACCACCCAAACCGAAAATACCAAGTAAAATATTATTTAACATCTTTATTTAATTTATTATGAACTGCAAAGATACGAATTTATTTATTGGTGGTAATTTATTATCGCAGATGAAATAAATCATATCGTTTTTTTTATTTGCTGAGTTTTATCACAAAAAAAATGCTTTCAGCAAATATCGATTTTAAGATGACTTTTTTCACCTCTCATTTCATTAATTTTTAACTTTGATAAGATAATTTAGACAGAATTTATACTTCCGTTTGCTTCTTTTTCTCTCAAAAACACCCATTTTCCCTTCCTCCAAAATGCTGAAACCACTGCAAACACTCAAAAAAGCTCTATAACGTAGGAAATTGTGAAATTAACATATAATGATGCCACCATTATGTATAATAATGTGAATATTACATATAAGTTTCAGAATTTAATGTATTAGTTTCACTATTTTACACATAAGTTTCAGAATATTATGTGTTAATATGTGAATATTATGTATAAAGCTCCGGGCTTTATACATAAAGTTCAGAATATTATATATAATGGTGGCATCATTACATGTAAAAATGAGATTTCGACCTTTTAATATATTCTTGGAAACAATGAAGACTACTTTATTATACTTTTTACTCTGGTTTTCACTTATAATAACAAAAAAAGTCCCGCAAAAATGCGGGACTTTTTTATTTAATCTCCTTCTCCCCTCCTACTCTATTATCAGTTTCTGAATTTTCACTTCGGCACCGATACTTAATTTAATAAAATAAATTCCTTTGGCAACTCCTTCCAGATTAAGCTGTCTGGTATAATCCGAAGCAGTGTTTTTATCCATCAGATTATATACTTCTCTGCCCTGCATATCGGTAATATTTATCAGCAGTTCGTCAAATGCAGCATTGTTTATAGCTATTGTAAACTGTCCGGCTGTTGGATTAGGATAGATGGATACATTATTTGCGGGCGAATAGTATTCGACACCGGCGCAGTCGTGCACATTTATGCTTTGCGAAGCAGCGCCGGTGCAACCCTGATTAGTGTATGAATAAGTAACAAAGTTGGTTCCCAACAGCGTTACAGAAGGAGTAAACGTGTTTCCTGAAACCGCCAGTCCGCTATAGGTACCGCCGGCAGGTGTTCCGGCAGGCAATGTAAATGGCGCAGATTGAGCACAGATACTCGAAGGATTAAAAGGAGCCATAGTTACCACAGGCATTGTGTTTACAGTTACCATAGCTGTGGCAGTAGCAATGCAGCCTGCCGTAGTTCCGGTAACAGTATAGGTGGCAGTACTTGCAGGAGATGCTGCTGCAGTTCCCGTTCCGGTAGGCGTAGCTCCGGCACTCCAGGTATATGCAGCGGCTCCGGTAGCAGTTATTGTAGCTGTCTGCCCTGTACAGATGCCGACAGAATCAACAGTAAGAACCGGAATAGGATTCACTGTCAAATGCAGCGTTACGGTGCTGTCGCAACCGATGTGAGAAACAAGAATATCAGTAAATGTGCCCGAATTATGATATACAAAAGTGCCGACAATTACCGAATCGCCCGAACAAATAGATAGCGTATCAAAAGTATGAACAGGCAGTACCACCGTTAAATTAGTGGTTAGAATACTGTCGCAGCCCGAAAAAGAATGAAGCACATCCGAATAAACTCCGGAAGTATCATACACATTGGTTCCTACCTGTATTGTACTTCCTGAACAGATAGAAATAGTCTGGCTGGCAAGTATCGGCAGAGAAACCGTTAAATTGGTTGTCAATGTGCTGTCGCAACCGGCATAAGAAACAAAAACATCAGTATAAGTGCCAGTCATATTATAGGTATGAATTCCTACTATTATCGAATCGCCGGCGCAAATAGTTAATGTATTCAAATTGGCAATAGGTGCAAGTACTGTTAAATGTGTGTTTATAGTACTGTCGCAACCGGAGATTACGGAGGCAAATAAATCAGAATAGTCTCCGCTTGTGCGATAAATACTGGTTCCTACTGTTACAGAATCGCCGGCACATACTGTCGGATAATTATCAATAGTATATACAGGATTAACAGTAACTGTAACTGCTGCAGTATTGGTACAGCCGATAGCATCGGTTCCGGTTACATTATAAGTTATTGCGCCTGCCGCCGGAGTAAATATCGTTCCATCAGTTACATTATTATCCCAAACATAAGATACCGCACCGCTTCCGGTAAGTGTAAGCGAATTTCCCTGACAGAAATTAGTTGCAGTAGCATTAGCATTTACAACAGGCTGTGCATTAACAGTGATGGAAGTAGAAGCATTTCCGATACAGCCATAAACATCTGTGCCGATAACATGATAAGTAAGCGTACCAACAGGCGGAGCAAAAGCAACATTATCAGTCACGCCATTATCCCAAGTATAAGTAGCTGCTCCGCCACCGAAAACCCGCACAGAATCAGCGGCACATATAGTAGTTGCAGAAGCCGATGCAGTTACCACAGGCAGAGAATGAACCGACACAATGGTTGAAGCTGTATTTACACAACCGTTATTATCCGTACCGATAACTGCATAAGTAGCAGTGCCAACAGGAGGCAGAAAAGCCACGCCATTTGTATGGTTATTAATCCAGATATACGACAATGCACCTCCGCCATTAAGTGTCAGCGAATCACCGATACATAAATCAGTGGCTGTAGGATTGGCAGTAACCACAGGCAAAGGATTTACAGTTACAGTGGTAGATGAAGTATTCACACAGCCGTTTCCATCAGTGCCGGTAACTTCATACGTCATCGTTCCCACAGCCGGAATAAACTGTACTCCTTCGGTTACATTATTATCCCATACTTTTGTTGCACTTCCTGTACTTGTCAATCGTAAATAATCTCCTGCACATAAGGTATTGGCAGAAGCAATGGCAGTAACTGTCGGCAAAGGATTCACAGTAACTGTAATCTGATTTCTGGTTGAATTAACACAGCCGAATACGTTGGTTACTTCGGCAAAATAACTGAAGTTGCCCGAAGCAGTAGGAGTTACAGGAAAATCAACACCGGGTGAAGATGTTCCAGTACTTGTACCGCCTGTAGGAACCGTGTACCAGTTAATAGTTCCTGAAGGATCTGTTCCCGTGAAATTAGTGAACGCTGTGGTAGCAGCACCAAATACGCCATCTACAGTATACATTTCCAAGGCAAAAGTCTGCCCTGCGGGAACTGTTATTGATGCAGTTCCATTCTGACTGTTAGTTCCTGCCATATTATATCCCGGCAATAAAGTTGCAACGCCATTTAAAACATATTCCGGATAATCCATTCCGGGCCCGTCAGGCGTTGAATAGCTCCAGTCAAAGGTAATTGTAATATTGGATGCTGCTGATAAAATACCTCTTGAAAAATAGGTCGCTCCGCTGGAACCATTGTCACCTGAACTCATGTATATATCAGAAGGTGCGTTTGATGTATTTACGTTTCCTCCCGGTCCTGATGTAACAGTCCAGAAAGAAGGAGCATAATTTCCTGCAAATCCAATTTGGGTGTAAGGAGCAATACTTGCATTCAGATTGCTGATTTGTCCAAGGCAAATTGTTGATGGATGAAGGGAAGCAACATCAATTGCAGGCAAAGGATTAACAGTTAGATGTGTTGTATAGGTACTGTCGCAACCTGTAGAACCTGTAAATATATCAGTATAATATCCATCTGAATTGTAGGTATGAGTACCGACAATTATTGAATCTCCCGAGCAAATTGCCACTGTTTGATTTCCTGTTAATGGCGCAGAAACAGTTAAATGCGTTGTTACTATGCTGTCGCAACCGCTTGTTGAAGTCAAAACATCAGTATAATTTCCAGATGTAGAATGAACATGGGTGCCAATAGTTATAGAAGTTCCGGCACAAATAGTTAATGTACTTGAACTAGTTATCGGCGCAGAAACAGTTAAATGAGTAATAATTGTGCTGTCGCAACCTTTATGAGATTGCAGCACATCGGTATAATCTCCTGTAGTATTATATCTGTGAGTCCCGACAGTTATACTTGTTCCGGCACATATCACAGGATAATTTACAATTGTATTTACAGGATTAACAGTTACTGAAGCAGAAGCAGAACTTGTGCAACCATTGCTATCAGTACCTGTTACATGATATGTTACAGTACCTGCCGCAGGAGAAAACCTTACTCCGTCTGTTACGCTATTGTCCCAGATATATGAAGAAGCTCCGCTGCCGGTAAGTGTTATCGAGTCTCCTGCACAAATAGTATGTGCTGAAGTATTTGCTGTTACTGTCGGTAATGAATTAACAAGTACTGATGCCGATGCAGTATTTATGCAGCTGTTAGTGTCAGTTCCTGTAACAATATAATTAATAGTTCCTGCTGCCGGCGCAAAAGTTACACCATTTGATACACTGTTATTCCAGGTATATGTTAATGCTCCGCCGCCGGTTAATGTCAATGAATCTCCGGCACATAACACATTTGCACTTGCAGATGCCGTTACTGTCGGCAATGCATTTACTGATACAGTTACATGGCTTCTTGTTGGTATTGCACAACCGTAGATATTCGTCTCTTCTGCATAATAATCATTAATTCCTACAGCGGTTGGTATAATAGGAAAATCAATTCCTGCAGCCGATGTTCCAATACTTGTTCCTCCCGAAGAAACGGTAAACCAGTTTATCGTTCCTGAAGCATCCGTACCTGTGAAGTTGGAGAAAACTGTAGTAGCAGCACCAAACATTCCATCTACAGTATACATATCCAATGCAAATGTCTGTCCTGCAGGTATTGTAATGGTTGCTGTTCCACTTTGATTGTTGCTTCCTGAAGTGCTGTATCCCGGCAATAAAGTTGCTACTCCGTTTATTACATAATGAGGATAATCGAAATTAGGTCCGTCGCCCGTGGAATAATTCCAATCGAAAGTGATTGTAGAACTTAATGATGAAGACAGAATACCTCTTTTAAAAACAGTATATCCATCCGAACTGTTATCTCCTGAAGTTATAGAAATAGAGGCAGGAGCCGCTGTTGAATTAACGCTTCCTCCTGCACCATTATATAAGTTCCATAAAGAAGGA
>CAIQBY010000371.1 GCA_903870175.1 uncultured Bacteroidota bacterium | reverse complement strand
CCTTTGAAAACAATATTTCCTTCGGAAGAGTGAATATTTGTTGTGTTTGGAAGTCTTGCAAAAGTAATTTGTGCAAATCCTATCCACCAAACAGCAACTGAGATAAATGAATATCGGGCATCCATATTAAATCCTTTTATTAAAATAAGATTTATAATTAATAATAACGAACTCCCGAAATAACCCATTCCAAAACCTTTTGCACTGACTTTATCATGATCTTTCGGCTCCGCAATTTCGGGAAGATAAGCATTGTAAAAAACCAGACTTCCCCAGAATCCAACACTGGCAAGCAAAATAGATAACATTCCGAATCCTAAATGATCTTTGCTGAAAAAGAATAATGATGCGCAGGATAATGAACCAAGCCAGCAAAAGAATTGCATAAATCTTTTTTTGCTGCCGCTATAATCAGCTATTCCAGACAAGATTGGCGATGTTAATGATACAATTACAAATGAAATTGCCACTACATAAGCATATAATTCAGTATTTATAAAATCAATACCGAATAAATTTACCATGTCATTTACTACTTTTCCAGACGCATCTTTTGTCTGGGTTACGTTTTCATAAAAGATTGGAAAAATGGCTGAAGTAATAACTAACGGGTAAGATGAATTCGCCCAATCGTAGAAGGTCCAGGCATTGATTAATCTTTTGTCTCCTTTTTTTAGTTGTGTCATTTGTTAATTGGTTTATAAATAAATATTAAAAAATATTGCCCTTCAACTAATTCAGGGAGGTTACGAATATACGAATCTATTTATATTAAAAAACAGTTTCTCAGTCACTATCCGTTTTTATAATCTCAATTTCTATCCTTCTGTTCTTTGCTTTATTTTCCTCTGTGTCATTTGGAGCAATTGGTTTTATTGGCCCGAAACCTTTGTAAGACATTTTATTTAATACACCTTCCTGTCGTAAATAATTAAAAACTGATTTTGCTCTTTCTTTTGCTAATGCTCTATTAGCTGCTTCATTCCCTGTATTATCAGTATAACCATCAATTTGAATTTCTACGAAAGGATTATTATTGAGTTTGTTTACCAGCTCACCCAAAGCAATTTCACTTGAAACTTTAAGTTTAGCAGTGCCTGTTTCGAACTGAACATTTTTTAAATTAATAATTTCTCCTACTTTCAAAGAATCCGGAAGGGTTTTAATTTTTTTCTTCTTAACAGGTTTCCCTGATGCTAAGGAATCATTCGAGCTTTTATTTTTTATCAATGAAATATCATCAACAAAGTAATACGCTTCTTTAAATCCAAATAGATCCCACTTATTTCTTTTTACAAAATCCTCTTTCGTGATAGGAGTGAAATTACCTATGATAATAAACTTCTCGCCGCCATGCGCATGATAATCACCCTGAATAGGAAACCAGTTTAAAATACCTGAAATTCCTTTTTTATATGTTGAATCTATCAACCCTTCTTCATCAAATTTCATCCCGAATTTGAAAGCATCATCAGAAAAATAAACTCCCAACTGACGCACTGTTACTGTACTTTCGGACAACAGGCGAACGAACATATTAAAATGATATATTTTGCCTGCTTCCAAAGTTTCCGTCAGATGAACATACATATATTCTTTATATGCAGCCTGAAATCTTAAACCTGCAAAACAAGTTCCTGAATGAGCACCTTTAAATTTAGATGTATCTTTCTTGTCGGCTTTCAAATAATAATCAACTGTACCAATGCCTTTCCACGGTTCGGCATTTTTTATATCAGTTGATTTATTTCTATGAAATTCGAAACTTGGGTTGGGAATCAGGTTTGCATCTTTGGTTTGTGCCGATAAAAATGTTGTAAGCAATAAAAGTATTGATAAGAAGAATATATCTCTCCCGTCTCTTCTCCATAATTGAGAGGAGATTGCTGACGGGTATGTTTTTAAAGTGATGATATTTAAAATCTAAATTCTTTTATAGTATCTACAAAACATCTTACATTATCCACTTCCAAATCAGGATATAAACCATGACCAAGATTGGCGATATGACGATGCGGACCAAATTGTTTCAGCATTTTAATAGCTTCTTTTTTTATGACCTCTCTATCTGCATAAAGTAAACAAGGGTCCATATTGCCTTGCAAAGTCTTTGTGTTTCCAATCATTTCGCGCGACTCGGTAATGTCCATTGTCCAATCCAGACCGATAGTATCACAATTTAATTGTCCCATTTTTCTTCTTGCAAATTGTGCATCCTTTGCAAATACTGTAAACGGAACATCTTTAATTGCATCACAAATCTGAGCAATATATTTTAATGCAAATTCATCGTATTGTGCAGGCGATAAAGCACCTGCCCAACTGTCGAACAGTTGCAGCATATCCGCTCCGGCAGCCACTTGCCCTTTCATATAATTAATAGTACTGTCAGTTATTTTCTGTAATAAAAGATGTGCCAATTCGGGCTGAGTATATAAAAACTTTTTAGCTTTCGAAAATGTTTTGCTGCCGCTTCCTTCAATCATGTAAGAGAAGATAGTCCATGGAGCACCTGCAAAACCAATAAGAGGAACCCGTCCGTTTAATTCTTTCTTGGTTAGTTTAATGGCATCAATTACATAATGCAAATCTTCCGGTTGAGCAATTCGTAACCGAAGAATATCTTCTTTTGTTTTAATTGTTCTTTCAAACCAGGGACCTTTTGCTTCTACCATTTGATATGGCAACCCCATTGCTTCGGGGATTACAAGTATATCCGAAAATATAATTGCAGCATCAACTCCTAAAATATCTACCGGCTGAATGGTAACTTCGCATGCAAATTCAGGTGTTTCCACCAATTCTTTAAAGCCTCCCATCTTTGTTCTCACTACTCTGTATTCAGGAAGAACCCTGCCAGCCTGACGCATCAGCCATACCGGAGTACGTTCTACATTTTCTCCTCTTGCGGCTCTTAATATTAAATCGTTTTTTAATTTCATAATATAAATTCTAATAACTAATTTCTAAAACTCCAATCTTTAATCCTTATTCAAAGAATCCTAAATTTGAGTTCGGTAAAAATAGCAATAACAATTGGCTGTAAAACAGAAACTAAAAATATTTTACAATTGATTTTTCAACTATCTTTGATAAAAAAAAGACCATGACAATAAAAGAAAATGCCGAAATAACTTTTAAGTGGTTTGAAGCTTTCAACGAGCACGATATAGAAAAACTACTTGATTTATATCACGAAGATGCGGACCATTACAGTCCGAAATTAAAAATTCGATATGCCGAATCCAATGGAATTATAAAGGGTAAAGAATCTCTGCGCAACTGGTGGAACGATGCTTTCGAACGTTTGCCAAGTTTGCGATACTATATTATTTCGTTAACAGTTAACAGTGATTTTGTATTAATGGCTTACAAAAGAATTGTGAATAATGAGGAAGATATGGAAGTGAGCGAAGTGCTTAATATTAAAGACGGACTTATTGTTTCGTCCGCTATCATTGATTCTCATGTAACTGCCGGAAGGTAATTATTCAACAGTTACTTTCTGTTTATTGAATTCTACTCTGTCGCCGGGTCTTAATTTATTTCGTTTTCTGTTTTCTATTTCACCGTTTACTTTCACCAGGCTATTATCAATAACAGCGTTTGCCTCGGCACCATTGGCTACCCAGCCTATTGCTTTTATCAGTTGATTAAGATGTATGTATTCTTCTTTTATTTTAAATGTTTCCATGATACAAGTAAATAGTTTTTTTTTCAAAAGTAATAAAACAATAATCATTAATCGTACTTTTATCCCATGAACAATGAAGAACAATTTTCCAAGCTTCGCGAAACATTGAATAAAGAAGGCAACTGGCCTAAATTATATATGTTTAAATTTATTATTCCTGCCGAAAATAAACAGATAGCTCTTGTAGAATCCAAGTTTTCGGATGAAGCTGTGATAACTCAAAAACAATCTTTCAACGGAAAATACATAAGCATTACTATTAAAGAAGTGATGCTGGATGCCGATTCTATTATTGCAAAATATAAGGAGATGGACGGAATCGAAGGGTTGATGGCATTTTAGAAGAAGTAACTAATCAATATTTACTTCCTTCAAACTCATACATTTTTCCATCGAAATAAAAACCTAATGTATTGTTTCCGTATT
>CAIQBY010000370.1 GCA_903870175.1 uncultured Bacteroidota bacterium | reverse complement strand
TGTTGATTCAAAATCGCCCATCTTCGGCGCCAATATTATTTTATTAAACAGCGATTCAATTATCGGCGCCACTACGGATGTTGATGGTAACTTCCGACTTACAAAAGTTCCTGTAGGCAGACAGGCAGTAAAAATAACTTCACTTGGATACGAAGATGCTGTCCTCAGCAATATAATAGTGTCTTCCGCCAAACAGGTTATATTAAATATCGAGCTTCGCGAAAAAGTATATACCACGGGTACTGTGGAGGTCGTTGCCGAAACTGATAAAACAAAGGCAAATAACGATATGGTTTCGGTGAGTTCACGAAATTTTCAGAAGGAAGAAACAGAACGCTATGCAGGCAGCCGTGGTGACCCAAGTAAAATGGTTACTAACTATGCCGGTGTTTCATCGGGCAATGATGCGCGCAATGATATTATTGTTCGCGGCAACTCTCCGCTTGGTGTGCTCTGGAGGCTCGAAGGAGTTGATATTCCGAACCCCAATCATTTTTCGGCACAAGGCGCAACTGGCGGCCCAATAAGTATGCTTAATAATAACCTGCTTGGCAACAGCGATTTTCTTACAGGTGCTTTCCCTGCTGAATACGGCAACAAGACTGCTGCTGTATTCGATTTGAAACTAAGAAACGGTAATAACGAACGCCATGAACTTACCGAACAAATAGGAATTAACGGTATTGAAGTGGGAGCCGAAGGACCTATTTCAAAGAAAGACGGCAGTTCCTATTTAATTAATTACAGGTATTCAACGCTGCAGGTTTTTAATGATTTGGGAATTCGTTTCGGTGTTTCTGCAAGTCCCGAATACCAGGATGTTTGCTACAAAGTAAATATCCCGACAAAGAAATCAGGAGTGTTTACTTTCTGGGGAATTGGCGGATTAAGCAAACTGTCATTGCTTGACAGCGATCTGAAATCAACGGATTGGTCGTATATCAAACAAGGTCAGGATTTATATTTTAAAAGCTCGATGGGTGCTGCAGGCATTTCCAATTTGTATTTTTTCAATACAAAAGTATCCGGTAAAATTACGCTATCCTTTTCTGCAACTAATCTTAATGCGTATGTGGATACGATAACTCCGGTAACAAAAGCAACGTTTCTCGACAGAAAGAATTATTCAACAGAAACCAATGCCATAGCTGATTATACTTTGACAGATAAAATAAATGCACATCATTTAATTAAAGCAGGAGTTAACTTTCAGGAGATTTTTTTCAATGCCACTGCGTTTATTTATTCAACAGTTTATAATCAAAATATTTATTCCTTGAAAGTAAATAATGCCAGTGCAGGTTTTGTACAATCCTTTTTGGAGTGGCAATGGCGGCCAGTAGATAAACTTGTTATTAATACCGGAATTCATTTTCAGGATTTCTTGCTTAACAATACAAATGCGCTGGAACCTCGTATTGGTATGCGTTATCAGCTTACCGAAAAACAAAGTATAAGTCTTGGGTATGGCATGCACAGTATGATGCAGCCTACTGTTTATTATTTTTACACTAACTACAACCCCATTAACGATAGCTATTACAACAGCAATCGCAATCTTGACTTAACAAAAAGTCAGCACATAGTTTTAG
>CAIQBY010000369.1 GCA_903870175.1 uncultured Bacteroidota bacterium | reverse complement strand
TCAAAATCAACATTTAAAAAGAAAGCAGCAGCACCGGAAGTAAAAGCAGTAGCAGCAAATTAATTAAGGAATTAAAAATTAGAAATTAAAATAACAAGAAAGAATATGTCAGCAGAAGCATTACATCAAGAAGCTCACGCAGGAAACCACGATACTCACGATGAGCATCATCATGAAGAATCATTTGTGTCGAAATACATTTTCAGTATGGACCACAAAGTCATTTCCCGTCAGTTTTTAATAACTGCCGTGATAATGGCTACACTTGCAATGGGGATGTCCTTTTTGTTTCGTTTGCAATTGGCATGGCCGGGCGAACATTTTGCAATAATCAATTTCATATTGGGTGATAAATGGGGCAAAGACGGTGTGCTTGACCCGGGAATGTACATGGCATTGGTAACAATACATGGTACTATAATGGTGTTTATGGTATTAACAGGAGGATTGAGCGGTACATTCAGTAACCTGCTAATCCCGTATCAGGTAGGCGCAAGAGATATGGCTTCTGGCTTCCTGAACATGTTATCCTACTGGTTTTTCTTCCTTTCAAGTATATTTATGCTTGCAGGTTTCTTTTCCGAAACTGGTCCTGCTTCCGGCGGATGGACAGTTTATCCTCCATTAAGTGCTTTGCCGCAGGCAATGGACGGATCGAAAATGGGAATGACATTATGGTTAATCTCCATGAGTTTATTCATCGTTTCATCTTTATTAGGCGGCTTGAATTACATTGTAACAGTATTAAATCTTCGTACTAAAGGTATGTCGATGACACGTTTGCCACTTACAATCTGGGCATTTTTGGTAACAGCTATTCTTGGGGTACTTTCTTTCCCTGTATTATTCTCGGCAGCATTATTATTGATTTCTGATAGAAGCCTTGGAACATCTTTCTACTTGTCGGATATTTATATCGGCGGACAGGCATTGGAGCAAACAGGCGGTAGTCCGATATTATACGAACATTTATTCTGGTTCCTTGGTCACCCTGAAGTATACATCATTTTGTTACCTGCTTTGGGTCTTACTTCCGAAATTATTTCTGTAAATGCACGTAAACCAATCTTCGGATACCGCGCCATGATTGGTTCTATTATGGCAATCGGTTTCTTATCCTTCATCGTTTGGGGTCACCACATGTTCCTTACCGGTATGAATCCGTTCTTAGGTTCGGTATTCGTATTCACTACATTATTGATTGCTATTCCTTCCGCAGTAAAAGCATTTAACTATATCACTACTTTATGGAAAGGTAACATCCGCTACACACCTGCAATGTTATTTGCAATAGGATTAGTATCAACATTTATTTCCGGTGGATTGACAGGTATCATCCTTGCCGATTCAGCTTTGGATATCAACGTACACGATAACTATTTTGTGGTAGCTCACTTCCATATTGTAATGGGTGTGTCGGCAATATTGGGTATGTTAGCCGGTGTTTATCACTGGTTCCCGAAATTATTCCTTCGTCACATGAATAAGAAACTTGGATATATCCATTTCTGGGGAACATTTATTTCGGCTTACGGAGTATTCTTCCCGATGCACTTTTTAGGATTGGCTGGCGTACCGCGTCGTTATTATTCGAACACCGCTTTCCCGATGTTTGACAATCTGGTTGACATCAACGTATTTATTACCTGCTTCGCAATATTGGCAGCATTGACTCAATTGGTATTCCTTTTCAACTTCTTCTACTCGATGTTCAGAGGAGAGAAATCAGAACAGAATCCTTGGAATGCAAATACTTTGGAATGGACAACTCCAATGGCACATACGCATGGCAACTGGCCTGGAGCTTTGCCCGTAGTTCACCGCTGGCCTTACGACTACAGCAAACCGGGCAAAGAACATGATTTTGTTCCGCAAACTGTTCCTTTGGAAGAAGGTGAAGTTGACGGAGGAGGACATTAAAAGATTTAGGATTTTTAGATTTAGGATTTAGAGTTTAGAATTTAGAATTTAGAATTTAGGATTTTAAAATATCCCTGTACTGAAAAGTGCAGGGATATTTTTTTGTGGTAAAGCAATCCGGAAAATGTTTGTTCCTTTACAAACTTCTAATTTCTTACGGCTTACTTCTTTTTGATAAAAACTCAATGGTTTGTGGTCAAAAGGTATTGGCTTTTTGTCTCCACTAATTGATTTTTATGCTCAGCTCATTAGTTGTTTTGCTCAGCTCATTGGTTTTTGTGCTTTACTCGGTAGTTTTTATCCAAAACTCCCGAGTAAATGGCATTTACTCCCGAGCTTTTCGCTATTTACTCCTGAGTAAATACATTTTACTCAGGAGTAAAGTGCTTTTACTCCCGAGTAAAGTCGTTTTACTCAGGAGTAAAGTGCTTTTACTCCCGAGTTTTCACCCCAAACCAATGAGTAAAGCACCAAAACTCCCGAGTTGCGGTCAAACACCTATAAACATTGAATAAAAAGATTTGAGTTTTGGTTTTAATCCATAAATCTTCCATATAAAAGATAAAAATGGTACCAAAAATTATGTAATCAAAGAACTTTAAACACGTTTTTTACTAATTTAGAGAAAAAGAAATTCTCTTTTATTTGACCTCTTTCATAATTCAAGAAGGAGATTCTTCGCTTCGCTCTGAATGACAGGCATTTTGGGACATAAAAGGAGGGGGGAGAAAAACGGCGAAGCCGTT
>CAIQBY010000368.1 GCA_903870175.1 uncultured Bacteroidota bacterium | reverse complement strand
ACAGGGGGCACTGTAAATTTGAAGATTACTGAAGAGTCTTGATTCATAAAATACCAATCACCAGAGTAATAAGAATTAAGGTTTTCAAAATTTCTTGCTTCCTCATTAGTAATTTGATGCCTTGTTACAGAATAGTAAATAAAAAAAGAAAGAAACGGGATAAATAATGCAGCCATAGGAACAATAGGTTTAAAAATAAAGTTGTAGTTATTAGTCCAGGCTGGAAGTATTTCCTTTTTTTTCTGTTCAATAATTTCAATAATAAGTGAAGCAAAAATTATAGGATAAAAAATATAGATAAACCATGACTCTGAATTGTTAAAGCTATCACAAAAATTAATAATAAATGAAGAATGTTGCCCCCTGTTACCGCCAATTGTCCATTCGTAATTAAAATAAGAAATACCTTTTATTGCATCAAGTAAATAATATACAGGTAATGCAAAAAATAACTTATATGTTTTTGTAAAGTTTAAATATTTAAGCAGAATAATAGGAACAGAACAAAAGAAAATTAAAGCAATAAAAAAATAGACAAATGTGTAAAGGCTGATATGGACAATTAACGGTATTAAAATGAATAATGCTGTCAATGAAACCAATAATTGAAACTTATATGTAATAAAAAAAGACTTAATATCAAATGATTTTCCGCTATCCTGCCCACCAATCTTTAACTTTGGAACATTCTTTATAAATGGAGATGCGATTAAAACTAAAGATGATATTATTACAATAACAGGTCCCATTGCAAAACCTGCACCTCCAGAAGCACCCATAAAAGAAATAGAGTTGCTACCAATATGAGACACGACAGCAATTCCATCAATTAAAGCTAAAACGCCAGGAATGAAAACAAGCCTATTTTTCATAAATGCCAAAACAAGGGCTGCAATGGCAAAGAGTAAAATATAATAACCGTGTCCGCACTCAAAACCATTTGCAGAGCCACTTAAACTAAATCCAAATCCACCAACGTGAGATTCTACCCACGGTAAAAAGGGAGTAATAGCTAAGACACCAGCAGAAATTAGTGCTAAAAGATATGAAGACCTTGTATTTTTTTCTTGAGAGTCCTGACTTAATTGTTCAAGTATCCTTTTCGGTAGGACAGAAGAAGTTTTGTGGTCAAATTTTGATTTTTCAAAATCTAATTTCTGCTTTTCTAATTCCAGTTTTTGCTTTTCTAACTCAAACTTTTGTTTCTCTAATTCGTAGTCGTTATTTTCCATTGAACTATTTTTTATTTGATGTCAAAACATTTCCAGTTTCGTCATAGGTTTCTGTCCAGATTAATTCTCCATATTGGTAATAAGAAACCATCTTCGGAATTAAGGTTGGATAAAGATTTTTTCTATACCCATGCCATTGCTTGTTTCCACCTTTATCTATGTAGTACTCATCCATTGTTTTATAACCACCAGGCAAATCGCCATAGTCAGTTTTTACATCAGGATGAAGAGGTTTGTCATCATTGATGGATGCATTTGTTTCGGGTTTGCTTTTTGAACTATCACAGCTTGT
>CAIQBY010000367.1 GCA_903870175.1 uncultured Bacteroidota bacterium | reverse complement strand
TTATGGAAAAATAAAATTGCTGTATTGGTTGGTGATTTTCTTTTGTCGAGAGGATTATTACTTTCTATTGATAACAAAGATTTTCATTTGCTTGGAATAGTTTCCAATGCCGTACGCGAAATGAGTGAAGGAGAACTTCTTCAAATAGAAAAAGCAAGGAAACTTGATATAGATGAAACTGTTTATTATGAAATCATCATGAAGAAAACTGCTTCTCTTGTAGCTTCCTGTTGTTCCTGCGGAGCAGCTTCAGTGAGTAATGATGCTGAGGTAATAGAAAAGATGAGAGCCTTTGGAGAAGCTGTTGGTATGGCATTTCAGATAAAAGATGATTTATTTGATTATGGAGATGGCACCAATATTGGGAAACCAACAGGTATAGATATCAAGGAAAAGAAAATGACTTTGCCATTAATTTATGCATTGAATAATGCTTCTTATTTTGACAAACGGAAAATCATTTATATTGTGAAAAACAATAATAACAATCCGAAAAAAGTAAATGAGGTTATTGATTTTGTTATTAAAAGCGGTGGCATACAATATGCAGAGCAAAAGATGAATGAATATAAAAATAAGGCATTGGATATCATTTCTTCTTTTCCTGAAAGCGATGCCAAGAATTCATTAATAGGATTGGTGAAATATACTACAGAAAGAAAAAATTAATACTTTTATAAAATGAAATATTCAATACTACTTTATTTCGCTTCAATAGGATTATTCGGTTGTCAGAATAATAATCAAAGCGTTAATACTATAATAAAAAAAGACAGCACTATTTCTGTTGCTCCTGCAAAAAAAATAGAGGTACTAAATGGTGAAAGTATAGAACGGTATCCGAATGGAGTAATAAAAATACAAGGAATGATGAAAGACGGGAAACGTGATGGATTGTGGAAAAGCTTTTATGATAATGGTTCACCCTGGAGTGAAACAACTTTTTCGGATGGAAAAAAGAATGGAAAGACGACAACCTGGTACACCAATAATAATAAAAGGTACGAAGGGTACTATACTAATGATAAAGAATCAGGTCTGTGGACTTTATGGAATGAAAAGGGAGATGTAACAAATAAAAAAAACTACGATAAATAATGATTTATCGAAAAATGATTATTAATCTCTGCTTCATTTACTAAATAATATTAGTTTTGCCGGCTGAAAACCTATTCACGGATTATAAATTTTTAATTACAATATGAAAAAAACAATTTTATTTGTTTCTTTATCAGGACTTTTTATTACTTCATGCACATTTGAAAAAGGAGAACTTCCAAAAATTGCAACAACTACATGTGATTCAACTGTTCATTACAATCCAACAATTTCAAATTTAATTTTAACAAATTGTGGAGCTCCTTCCTGTCATGGAGCACATACGACCACTCATCAACTTACTGTTTATTCTATTCTTCAAGGCGATATATCAAATGTTTCGGACAGAATAAATGGACGAGGCGCAATTATGCCGCAAACAAGTGCACTTTCTGCTTCTGATTTGAGCAAGCTTAACTGTTGGATTTCACAAGGAGCCCCAAATAACTAATATTTACTTTAGACATACTCCTGTCTTTTTTAACAAAATAAATTAAAAATAAATTAAATGAAAAAAGTTGTGTTATTGGTTGCTTCAACCATTTTAAGTTCTTCCATATTTGCTCAGATATATATGGCAAAAAGTTGTGAAATAAGTTTCTTTTCAAAAACATCTATGAAAGATATAGATGCTACTAACAAAGCGGCTAAACCATTATTAAATACTGCTAACGGCGATGTGCAAATTAAAATTGTGATGACAGCATTTGTATTCCCGGACGCATTTATGCAGGAACATTTCAACGAAAATTATGTAGAGAGTGAAAAATTTCCTGCCTGTATATTTAAAGGAAAGGTAAACGAGAAAATAGATTATACTAAGGATGGTGAATACAAAGCTACAGTAACCGGGACTATAGATATGCATGGAGTAAAAAAGGATGTAACTCTTGACGGAACCATTACTGTTAAAGGAACTGAAATTACCATGTCGACTAAATTTAGAATTCACATAGCCGACTATGCTATTAAAGTACCAAGTCTATACGTAACAACAATTGCTGAAGATGTGGATGTGAAATTAAATGCCGTTTTAGAACCTTATAAAAAGAATTAATAATATATAGTATGATTTCAAAAAAAACAATTGCACTTGCAACCACTTTAGTTGTTGGATTAAGTGTATTTGCACAAGATGACATGTTGTCACTTCTTGACTCTGCAGGCTCAAAAAAAACTCATGAAAGAGTACTTACTACTTTCAAAGAAGCAAAAATTATTAATGCTCAGACTACTGAAACAGTAAGGGCAGGAACCTGGGCTTTTAACATTACCCACCGTTTTGGCAATATTGGAGTGGCAAGTAATGGTGGCGGTCATACACTTTATGGCTTGGATAATATTTCTGATATTCGTATCGGTTTTGATTTCGGTATTACAAAAGATTTGACAGTCGGAGTAGGTCGCAGTAAAGCGGACGAATTGATT
>CAIQBY010000366.1 GCA_903870175.1 uncultured Bacteroidota bacterium | reverse complement strand
TACCCAAGCCGATTTGGATTACATTGGCAGTGTAACAATTGACGAAGATTTGATGGATGCCGCCAACCTCATCGAAAACGAGAAGGTTGACGTGTTTAACTACAACAATGGCGAACGCTTGAGCACTTATGTGATTAAAGGCGAGCGTGGCTCCGGAGTAATATGCCTAAATGGACCTGCATCGCTGAAGATACAGGTTAATCATCAGATAATTATTGTTTCTTATGCTTCCATGGATTTTGAAACAGCAAAGAAATTCAAGCCTGCTGTAGTATTCCCCGATACAACTACCAACAAACTTCGATAAGTTTTGAATAAGCAGGTAAAGAATATCCTCAAATTTCTTTTCTTTTTAAGCATTGGAATTTTGCTGATATGGCTTGCTGTTCATAATAAAACCCCGGAAGAAATACAGAATATTAAACTCGCTGTAAAACAGGCAAATTATTTCTGGATAGGCGTATCATTGGTTGTAACTGGCCTTAGCCACCTTTTCAGAGCAGTAAGATGGAGAATGTTATTGCGTCCTCTCGGTCATAAAGTAAAACTATCGAATACATTTTTCGCTGTAATGGTAGGGTACTTGGCCAATTTTGCTTTGCCCCGTCTCGGAGAAGTTACCCGCTGCGGCATCCTCACAAAATATGAGAAAGTACCATTTACAGAAGGTTTCGGCACTGTTATCACAGAACGTGCTTTGGATTTGGTATGCCTTATAATTATCTTTTTTGCAACACTTGCATTGGAATTCAAACGTATTTCGGGAATCGCCAACGACTTGATATTTTCTAATTTCTCTGAAAAGATTCACAATCTGATGCAGAAACAAATGGTAGTAATCATTGGCGGAACAATACTGCTATTAATGGTTGCAGCATTATTCTATTTCAGAAAAAAAATACAGACGTTAATTTCCGGCAAGGCAAAAAATTTTATTATCGGGATATGGGACGGACTTAAGAGTATTGCCAATGTTGACAAACCGATACTGTTTATTATGCATACAGTCCTTATCTGGACCATGTATATACTGCAGGTATATGTATGTTTCTTTGCCTTTGGCGAAACCAGTGCGTTGGCATTCAGTGTGGCAATAGTAATTGTTGTTTTCGGCAGTGTCGGTATCATTGCCGTTCCGGGAGGTACGGGCGCGTATCAGGCAATAGTAATACAAATATTAACCACAGTTTATCTGATATCAGGCACTATAGCATTTGCATTTGCATGGGCCGTCTGGACCACACAATTTGTTCTTATCCTCTTATTAGGTTTGATTTCACTGGTACTTTTAGCAGTGCTGAATAAGGATAAATCCGAAGAGGTTCTTTAATTATTGTTCACCAATAATTATTATTCGGATTGAATATAAATTTGAATAAAAACTTCTGTATTACATTTAGAATCGTAAATTCGCAGAAATTAATAAAATAAAACAAACTGAAATTTCTATTTATTATGGTTCCTTATATACATAAACGTCCTGCACTGGAGATTATCCAATCGAAAATATTCCCGCGTGAAACCCTTGAAAAGCTTATGGAAGTGTGGCGGTTCAAAGGTCATAAAATTGTTTTTACTAATGGTTGTTTCGATATCCTTCATCGCGGACATATTGATTATCTTGCGAAAGCCAGCGACCTTGGTGATGAATTAATTGTCGGCATTAATAGTGATGCCTCTGTAAAACTTTTAAATAAAGGAATTACGCGTCCTATTCAGGATGAAATTTCAAGAGCAACAATTATTGCTTCTTTGCATTTTGTAAGCGCTGTAATCTTTTTTGATGAGGATACTCCACAAGACATTATAAAATTTGTGAATCCTGAAGTGCTCGTAAAGGGCGCTGACTATGATGCAAACGAAACCAATCCTGAAAGTAAAAAATACATAGTCGGCTCCGATTATGTAAGGGCGCATAACGGTGTTGTGAAAACACTGAATTATCTGGAGGGATATTCCACTACTGCCATCGAACAAAAAATAAGAAATAATTAGTTCGCAGAAGAAATCTACTTCACTTAAAGAGAGAAATATTTAATTATTATGTCGAAAACCAGGACAACATATTTCTGTCAAAACTGTGGAGCACAATCAGGTAAATGGATTGGCAAGTGTCCATCGTGCAACGAATGGAATACGTATGTTGAAGAAGTTGTTTCGAAAGGTGATGATGCTAAAACACCGGGTATTGCAAGCACCAGTTCGCAGCGCGCTTCCAAGCCTCTCTTAATTAGTGAAATTAACCTTTCCGAACAACATCGCATTCCTGTTTATGACAAAGAACTTTCCAGAGTGCTTGGCGGTGGCTTGGTTCCGGGGTCTTTAATATTATTTGGCGGTGAGCCCGGTATAGGTAAATCAACATTAATGCTGCAGGTGGCACTTAATATGAAAAACCTGAAAGTGCTTTATGTGTCAGGCGAAGAAAGCGAACAGCAAATACGAATGCGCGCTGAACGCATAGGGATGAACAATCCTAATTGTTATATTTTAACAGAGACTTCTACACAAAATATATTCAAACAAATTGAAATTCTAGAACCCAACTTTTTAATTGTTGACTCAATCC
>CAIQBY010000365.1 GCA_903870175.1 uncultured Bacteroidota bacterium | reverse complement strand
CATTGCTCCCGGTGCAGGTCCGTGAGGTATTCCTTTTGGATGCAGCGTAATATGTCCCTGTTCAATATTGTTGCGGCTCATAAAATCTCCATCCACATAATATAATACTTCATCACTGTCGATATTACTGTGATTATACGGTGCAGGGATCGCTTTAGGATGATAATCATATAATCTAGGGCAGAACGAACATACTACAAACGTTGATGTTTCAAACGTTTGATGTACGGGAGGCGGCTGATGAACTCTGCCTGTTATCGGCTCAAAATTATGAATACTGAATCCGTAAGGAAAGTTATAACCATCCCAACCTACAACATCGAAAGGGTGTGTAGCATATACGAGCTCATGCATCATTCCTTCTTTTTTAATCTTTACAAGGAATTCGCCTTTCTCATCATACGTTTCCAGCTCAGTTGGCAATTTGAAATCACGTTCGCAAAAAGGAGAATGTTCCAGAAGCTGCCCTGATGTGCTCTTGTAGCGTTTCGGAGTATAATATGGCGCATGAGATTCGACATAAAACAAACGGTTATCGCTTGTTTCAAAATCTATCTGATATATCATACCACGCGGTATGATTAGATAATCGCCATATTCGAAATTAATATTGCCCATAAAAGTGCGAAGTTTTCCTTTGCCTTTATGCACAAAAATCATCTCATCGGCATCTGCATTTTTATAGAAATAACTGCGCAATGATTTCTGCGGAGCAGCCAATCCGATGATACAGTCGGCATTTACAAGGACTGCTTTGCGGCTTTCCAGAAAATCTTCGGCAGGTTTTATATCAAATCCTTTTAATAATAAAGATTTAATATTTTTATCGATGGCAATTTTGGGAGCTACGGAATAGGAAGTAATAATTTCCTTCACCTGAGTGGGCCTGTGCACCTGGTAGAGCAGCGACGAATGGCTGTTAAACCCTTCTGTTCCGTACAATTGTTCGTAATACAATCCGCCACCCGGCTTTTCAAATTGTGTATGTCTTTTCTGAGGAAACGTCCCCAACTTATGATAAATAGGCATTATTCTTTAGTTATTAATTATAGGAGTTGATTATTAAATGTAAACTTTAATTGCTTGCAAAATTAATGATTTTATGGGAATAATGACGGAAAGAATTATCTGATGATTTTTATTTCAGGTGATGAGTTAATCAGACATTCATTTATTTTTGATTCCAATTCTTTCAGTACTTCATACGTATTTATTGGCGCAACAAGTATAATTACCTGTAAAGGATAGTTTTTGAAATTCTGTTGATGTTCAATATTTTGGTCAAAAGTAAGGAAGGAATCAAAATTATTCTCTATCATCAATTGCAACAATTCTCCATTTTTCCTGCTGTTCCAGCCCATATCCGAAACAGTGAATACTTGATGAGTAGAAAAATGTTTTTTTAATTTTTTTGGCAGGTTTTCATCAAGCAGCACTTTCATACAGGCGAATTAATTCAGGTGTTGTAAATATTT
The DNA here is from genome assembly GCA_903870175.1 of uncultured Bacteroidota bacterium. Classification (GTDB taxonomy): domain Bacteria; phylum Bacteroidota; class Bacteroidia; order 2-12-FULL-35-15; family 2-12-FULL-35-15; genus 2-12-FULL-35-15. Next base: position 2,969 of record CAIQBY010000365.1, on the reverse strand, counting down.
TCTCTGAAAAAGTCAATAACTGTATTGCCTGTTCTTTAGTAACTGAAGGGAAATCTTCTATAAAACCATCAATACTTATACCCGATTCTATGTGCCAGAATAAAGATTGAACAGGCACACGAGTATTTTTGAATACAGGAGTTCCGCCTAATATTTCTTTATCTATAGTTATTATTTCTGATAATTTCATTGATTATTTTTTTTACAAAGATAGCTTGTTTTTCAACACAGAGGAAACAGAGTTTAAATGAGTTTCACAGAGGAATTTTATTCTATGACTATTTTTCTGGTTGCCACATTTTTATTTTCATCTGTTATCTGAACAAAATAAATTCCTTTTGAGTATTGGCTTACGTTTATTGTTGACTGATTATTGCCTATTGCCTGCTCACTATTTACCAACTCACCCAAAACAGTAAACACGTTTATTTCTTTTATTTTACTGCCTGTTGAAGTTACTGTAAATGAAGTGGTGGCTGGGTTTGGGTAGATTTCTACTTCTGACTTGGGATTTAGAATTAATGAAACCGCTTCAATTGAAGGATAAGAAAGCTTTGCAACAAAAGGAACTTCTGTACCTGATTTAATTAAAGTGTCATTTCCAATAATAAAAGGGCTTGCAAGATAATCTCCTCCGAAATAAACATTTCCTGTATTATCAATTGCAACTGAATTTACATCATCGCCTCCGCTTCCAAGAGTTTTTGCCCATAAGCCGTTTCCTAAAGCATCTAACTTGATTAAAAACATTTGATCATTAGTATGGGGTACTATAATAGGAATTGTAATTGTATCAAAAGTTATAGTTGTTGTATCTAAAGAACCTGAAATATATGAATTGCCAGAGGCATCTGCTACAATTGTCCATCCCTTTGAATCGGATGAACCCTTTATCCAGTCAACGGTTCCTAAAGAATTATATTCAGCGGCAAAAGCATTATATTGACCTGTCCCATTTAATGTATGAGAACCAAAAGTAATTGAATTGGAACTGTAATTTCCAGTAATAAATAACTTACCGGAGCTAATAGAAGCAATAGAATATATGGTTCCTGCCCCAACTGAATTTTGAGCAGATAAAACATTTCCAGAAGAATCATATTTTACAAGGAATGCATCTCCACCACTGTTATTAGTTAATGAAGTAGTCTGAAAAGTAATATTTGTTGAAGAAAAAGTTCCACCGATATACGCATTACCTAAATTATCAGTTGTTATACTATAACTATAATCATTGTTATTGCTAATTGAGCTCTTTGCCCAAATAATATTGCCAGAAGAATCATATTTTGCAATGAAGGTTTCATAATTGCCACTACTATTTGATAAAATATTAGTTCCTGAAAATGATAAATTAGGAGAATTATAATACCCACTTATTAATACATTTCCGATAGGGTCGATTGCTATTGAAGAAGGCACATCATTCCCTGTTCCTCCTATATCTCCTGCCCAAATTACGTTTCCTATTGAATCATATTTAATGAGGAACCCATCTGCATAATTTGTTGTAGTAGTATTTGTTAATGTTATTGAACCAAATGAAATAGTTGAAGAACCATAACTGCCAACTAAATATACGTTGCCTAGATTATCTGTAGCTACTTTTGACCAACCTACATTATTTCCTTTGGATGTTTTAGCCCATCGAACAGTTCCTGTAGGATTATATTTAACTAAAAAAATACTTTGCCCTGGAGAATCTAAATAGAAAGAGCCGAATTGAATGCTATCCCATTGATATTCCCCAGTAAAATACATATTACCCGAAATATCAGTAATTACTTCACTTCCTTCTGAAAACCCAGTGTGTCCAAATATACCTGTTGGTCCAAAACTGCCATCTTTCGCCCAATCCCAGTTAGGTACCTGTGCATTAACACTAGCAATCTGAAACAAATTCAGCATCACTAAACACAAAACTATTACCTTCCTCATATCAATCATTTTTCTTTCTGTAAAGATAACTTATTTCCTTATCATATATATGTATGCTAAAACAATTATCAGTATCGTTAAAACAAAACTTGTTTATTGCTTAGCGAAAAGGGGAACGAGAGTCGAAAATCAATCAAAGTGAATTGGCTTTCAATCAAAGTCGGTTCACTTTCAATCAAAGTCGGTCCACTTTCAATCAATTACAAATAGTCTTCAATCAAAGTGAATGGACTTTCAATCAAAGTCGGTTCACTCTCTATCAAAATGGATTCACTTTCCATTAAAGTGGATTGACTTTGATTGATTTTCTACTCTCGTTCACCTTTTTGCTTAACCGATAACTATTTTTATTATCTGGCTTACCCCTAGCCCGCCGTTCTTGTCAATTAATTCGTGCATAAAATATGCAGCGCGCCCAATGATAAGATTTTTTATTGTAGTAGTTGCACCTATGGTTGGCTTGGCACGTTTCCAGTTGACACCATCGGACGAATAGCTCCAGTCGTGGCATGTTCGTTGCCCGCCTCCCTGTGCAGTTAAATCGGCAGTACCTGACAAAACGCCATTGACAGCAGTAAATTTCCCTTTTTGATGTATCGCCACATCTCTTACCTTGAACCCGCCCGATTGAATAATAACAATCGAATTTATCGGATCTTTATTCGCCTTGGCTTGAAACAAACTCATTAAGTAGTTCAAGTCATTTTTTACTAACCGCCAAAGTCCGGGTCTGTTGCTTTTGGTGGCGTTATTATAATTAGTAATACTTAGATTTGTCGCTTTGATTATTGCTGCTGGCACCGCCACATTGGTATTTCCGGTGCAGGCAGTAACAATTGCCAACGCCTTTACGCCCCGTTTCGCATTGCCTTTCGGCATATTGAGTTTGGCTGTTACCGAGTGTATTGGCAGCACTGTGGTCATCAAAAAGTATTCTTTCCGATACGATTTTATTTCCTTCAGCATCTCTTTAATAATTTTTTTACTCAGCTTTTTCATTCCTGATTTTGTTAAATTTTTCATATCGATTT
>CAIQBY010000364.1 GCA_903870175.1 uncultured Bacteroidota bacterium | reverse complement strand
TTACAACCGGAGCTACTCTGGAAGCATGTGCGCATACGCTGTTGCAAATTCCTGATGTTACTATAAGTATTGTTACTATGGCTTACGCAACAAATTAGTAATCCATTATTGCTTATGCAGTTCAATAAATAAACCTATTTTTGCACCACTAAAATCCAATATGTCTGAATCAATTATCGTTTCGGGAAGTACAAAAAAAGAAAAGTATGAATCGTTGCTGCCTCAAATAAAAGCGTTGGTAAAGGGAGAAACCGATAGTATTGCTAACCTCTCAAATATTATTGCGGCTTTAAAATTCGGCATGGATTATTTTTGGGTGGGAATTTATTTTGTGAAACAATCCTCTGGAAACAAATATGAATTAGTACTTGGACCTTTTCAAGGACCGGTTGCCTGCACTCGCATAGCTTATGGCAAAGGTGTTTGCGGTAAAAGCTGGGAAACCAAACAAACAATCATTGTAGAAGATGTAGATAAATTTCCTGGTCATATAGCCTGCAGCAGTTTATCCAAATCAGAAATTGTGTTGCCTGCTTTTGATAAGGATGGAGAGGTGAAATTAATACTTGATATAGATAGTGAACATCTTGCCAGCTTTGATGAAACAGATAAGATATACTTAGAAAAAGTAATTAAGATTATTGAAAACATTTAAACAAATATCAACTAATTGCTTTGCGTCCTCTGCGAAAACCTCAGCGTTCTCAGCGGTTATATTTACAAGTATAATTCTCTTCTTTGCTTCCTGTGCCCAAGTAGTGATGCCTGGCGGAGGGAAAAAAGATGTTACACCTCCTAAAGTTGTAAAATATACTCCGGACAGTGCTCAACTTAATTTTAATGCAAAGGCAATTCAGATAAATTTCGATGAATTTATTCAACTAAAAGATTTGAATAGCCAGTTGATTATTTCTCCGCCACTTAAAACTACCCCTGAAATTACTGTTAAAAGTAAATCATTGAATATTGTATTTGACAGGAAGGATACATTAAAATCAAATACCACCTATTGTATCAGTTTTGGAAATGCGGTGCAGGATATAACGGAAAATAACCCGATAGATAATTTTAAATATATATTTTCCACAGGCAGTTTCATTGATTCTTGTACCGTGAAAGGCAAGGTGCAGAATGGGTTTAATCATACTGTAGAGAAAGGAATTCTGGTAATGCTTTATAGTAATTTTGATGATAGTGTAATTTACAAACATCTTCCTGATTACTTCGCCAAAACAAAGGAGGATGGCACTTTTCAAATTAATAATGTGAAGGAAGGGAAATATAAACTAATGGTTTTAAAGGATGGAAATGCCAATTATAAGTATGATGGAGAAGCGGAAAACATTGGATTTATTGATGCTCCTATTGATGTAACAAAAAAGGAAAATATTTTAATTGATATATTCCAGGAGACACCAAAGAAACTTTATTTAAAGAAAAACACTTATGATTCTTACGGGAAGATTGTTTTTGTTTTTAATAAAGGTGCTGATAGCCTCCAGATTAATCCGATTAATTATACTTTTAAAGAAGGCGATGTGCTTCTTCAATACTCAAAGAACAAAGACTCTTTGACGTATTGGTTTAGAAATATTGATAAAGATGTTTTGAAACTGCAATTGAAAAATGGGTATAGAACAATGGATACGTTGGAATATAAATTATTAAGTAAAGAGGATGCTTTGAAGTCAAGGAAAAGTAAATTAGCTTTTACTTTATTAAATAATTTTAATGGAAATCAGGCTTTTGATTTAAACGGAGAAATAAAATTGATTTTTAATCATACTATTGAAAGAATAGGAGATGATAACCTTTATATTAAAAAAATGGGAGATGAAATAGTTTTGAAAGAAGATACTTTAATTATGAAACACATATTTCGAACCAATTATTCATTGCCTGATAAAGGAAATATTATTGCTCCTTTCTCAGTTAAATTTAAAGAATCCACTAAATACCATCTATTCATTCCTCCAGGAACATTCACTGATTTCTTCGGGATGACAAATGATACAATAAAAATTGATTTCAAAACGCAGGAAGAAAAATTCTATGGCACGGTGAAATTGAAAATAAATATACCCAAGGCAAAAGGACAATATATTTTACAACTGATGGATGACAGAGAAAATATTTATCGTGAAACAATACTAGATGCAGGGCAAACTATTAATTATGATTACCTGCATCCGCAACAATATAAATTGAAGCTGATTTACGATGATAATAAAAACGGCAAATGGGATACAGGAAATTATTTGCAGAAGGTTCAGCCGGAAAAAGTAATTTATTATACAGGAACTATTACTATCAGATCGAATTGGGATTTGGATTTGGAATGGAAAGTTACTACTGATAAATAGTTGTTAGTCACTTAACGTTTATTAATCAGCATCATTTAATACCGGAAATTCTTTTCTGAATTCCATTAAATCGGCATATTTTAAAGTTATTGTTTCAGTAAATTCCTCTTCAGGTTTTGGGAAACTTATTATTTCTCCTTTAAAATTTATTATAGAAGAATCTCCTGAATAATGAATTCCATGAACATCATTGCCTACACGGTTTAAACCTACAACGTAACTTTGATTTTCAATAGCGCGTGCAAGTAGCAATGTTTTCCAAGGGTGCTGCCTTCTTTCGGGCCAGTTGGCAACATACAATAATAAATCATAAGGATTGTTTTTTGTATTTCTGCTCCATACCGGAAAACGTAAATCATAACAAATCAATGGACAAATATTCCAACCTTTAAGTGTTACAATAAGTTTATTATTTCCATGGGAATAATGTTCATGCTCGGCTCCCATACTGAATAAATGCCGTTTATCGTACACGCTGCATGTGCCGGATTCATTGACCCATACAAGACGATTGTAATATTTCCCATTTTCTTCACAGATAAAACTTCCACTGATAGCACACCTTTTTTTTGCTGCATGTAACTGCATCCAGTTCACCGTTTCGCCATCCATTGTTTCTGCCAATGAAACAGGATTCATACTAAAGCCTGTTGTAAACATTTCAGGAAGCACTATTAAATCTGTGCTTTCGGTTATAGCCAAAATTTTATCAGCAAACATTTTCATGTTGGCTGCTTTATCTTCCCAATGTATATTGGATTGAATAATTGTTACTTTTAAATCAGTCATTCTGATAGATTAAATCTTATTCAATATTTCGGCTGCT
>CAIQBY010000363.1 GCA_903870175.1 uncultured Bacteroidota bacterium | reverse complement strand
ACTCGCCATAATACTTTTTTACTTTTGATTTAATTGGAGTATCCAGAGTGTGAACAATGTTATTTATCTGACTTACCCAAGGGAAATAAAATATTGTTTTACGTTCTGATTCTACAAATTCTTTTATCCTGCTGATTGTTTTCGCAACACGTTCTTCGTCATACTTCTTTACAAGTAATGGTTGATATACAAATGAAATTTCTTCACGTTTAATGCTGCCGATATATGTTCTGCAGTTCTGCATATTCAACGTGCGTATGGTATCAAACACCATATCATCAACGCCATTATATACAGCTGTTGCGGTAAGTGCCACAACAGGAAAACGATATCTTTTTGTTTTATTATTTGTCTTATAATTCATGGAACCATTGCCGCGAAGTTTGCGAATAAAGTTCCCAAGAAACCAATAGTCAATACGGAAATCCCTTCCCCATGTAGTTACTAAATGGGCTTCATCAATGATTAACAGACCTAACTCACGCGAACCAATAAACGTTTGCAATTCATAAGCAAGCAATAATTCAGGAGATAAATAAAGGACAGAAATATCGCCTTTCATTACCTGATCAAGTATTTCCTTGCGTTCTATTAGCGACAAATCGGAATTTACAAACGCTACTTTATCATAATTCCTGTCGTTGATTAATGCTTGAACCTGGTCGTACATCAATGCTTTAAGAGGAGAGACAACGATAGTAACGGATTTTAATTTTTCACTTTCGGATAAATAAATGGCTGGCAGTTGAAACAATAATGATTTACCTGCGCCTGTTGGAGCGGTTAAAAACACATCTTCAAACAGTAAATCTTCTCTTGCTTTTTCAACCTGCTGAATAATATGTTCTACAATTGAACCTTGCGAATGCTCAATAAGTTCTTTATTATTATCAGGATTTTTATAAATATTAAGTTTTTTAAATTGTGCTTTGTCTCCCCAATGTTTATGCAGCAAATCATCCAGTTCAGGTCGCCAATAATCTTTGTATGTTTTATGCTGTGTATAAAAACTAATGTCGCATTCGGCTTCTGAAAGTATTTGAAAAAGTAATTTTAATTCACCTAAATCTTTCGGAATATGATTGATGCTTTCATCAACGATAAGACTAATTTGCTTTGGAACAGTATTGTTGAAAAGACCAAACTTCAAATGAAAATAAGAACCATCGGCAGCTTTGTATTGCAAGGCATTTTTTGCTTTCGAAATGTCTTCTTTAAATTTAGGAAGTGTGATTGCTTCGGCATCAAAAAAGTTAATTGTTTCAATACCTATTGACGTTAAATCTACTTCATAATCGAGAAACTGAATACAGTTGAAACCTGCTATCTGACGACTGTCGGCATAAAAGCGATTGAATAATTCATTATCCTCAATTTCTGTATCGCTATTGATACTGTCTTCAATATCTGCAAAGGTTGTGGTGGTTTGGTTGGGGTAATAATCATAAAAATTGTTGCGTATTACTTTTATGTTGACAGGTAATTCAGCTAATATTTGAGCAGGTATCAACATCATTTCCTCATAGGTAATAAACAATAAACTGTCTTTTGTTTTTTTGAGTTTGGTTAATGTTGCAGCCGCATTTTTTATTATGATTTCAAGATTAGATTTATTATCATCATCTACAAAACTTAACTCATCAATATGAGGAATGTTTTTTTCAAGTTCTACAAGAAAATGATTTGAAAATCCTTTGTAAACAAATACTGTAGGCTTTTTGGTTTTTAATTTATTGAGAATTAAAAGGTGTTCTTTTATGAGGTTTTTATTCATTGCGTGATTTTATATCAAGAGAGTTGGAAATAATATTTCTTTATGTTGCAAAGATACTTAAAAAGGGAAGGTTGATTTAATATAATAATAGTTGGTAATATTGATGTTATTCGTTTATCTTTATGGTTCAAATTAAAATACTAAATCATGAAATTCGGAAGTGTAGAAGATATTAATGGCATAGACCTTAGCTTGCCAAAAGACCATCCTGATACTGCAAAGGTTTTAAAAGAAAAAGAAACAAAACAATTTAAAATGTTTGTTGGCTGCGCCAAGTGGAACAAGCAGGATTTGAAAAACTTTTATCCGAAAGGAACAAAAGATGAACTTGCATATTATTCTACACAGTTTAACAGCATTGAACTTAACGCTACCTTTTATCAGAATTATGGAAGCGACCAATTTGAAAAATGGAGGAATAAAACTCCAGAAGGATTTAAATTCTTTCCTAAAATACCTCAAATAATTAGTCATGTAAAAAGATTAAATAATGTAAAAGGATTGACGGAAGAGTTTTGTAATTCTGCTGCCAGTCTGGAAGAAAAGTTGGGAATGATATTTCTGCAAATGAATGATAATTTCAAACCAAAAGATTACGAGAGGCTGGAACAATTTATTGTGGAATTTCCAAAAGGAATTCCATTGGCAATAGAATTGCGCAATGCCGAATGGTTTAATAATAAAGAAACTGCGGATAAAGTTTTTAGATTATTTGAAAAACATAGTGTTTCAAATATTATT
>CAIQBY010000362.1 GCA_903870175.1 uncultured Bacteroidota bacterium | reverse complement strand
CAAAAAATTGTTTTTAAAAACAATACACGCTGTCTCGTTGAATGGCTTTTTGATTAAGTTGATTCTATTCGTGTTTGCTCTCCAGCTAATTAAATTTATGAACTAGCAAGTTGAGTTAAATAACTAAAATGAAAAAAATAATATTTCTCCTCTTTATTATCATTGCAAGTGCTTCGATTCAATCTTTTTCACAAAATAAACATAATATTGATTCCCTTCAAAAATTTTTACTTACTGCAAAAGAGGATACTATAAAGGTAAATACATTGTTGGATGTAGCAAAGGAATACATTGGTATGGCAGAAAAATCGGACTCTGTAATTTTATTTGGAAACAAAGCCCTTGAATTATCCAAGCGAATTAATTTTAAACTGGGAACAGCCAAGAGCTTTAGGGCTATTGGCGAAGGGTTTCAAAACAAATCTGATTTTATTAAAGCAATTGAATACTTAACTAATTCCTTAAATGTGGATGAAGAAATGAGAAGAAATGATAGGGTTGTTAAGGAATATTTGGGCATTGGTGATTGTTATCAAGATAAAAAAGACTATGCAAAAGCTATGGAATATTATAATAAGGCTGTGAAAACTTCTGAAGAGGCTAAGGATAAAAATGGTTTACGCGACTGTTATGATGTAATTGCCTATTATTATTCTCAGCGCAATGATTATGGAAAGTCCATTGAATATAGATTTAAAGCATTAAGTATAAATAGCGCTGAGAAATTTAAACGCGGAATGATATACGATAATATGAATATTGCAAAAGCGTATGCGGCACAATCAAATTACCCGAAAGCATTGGAATACCATTTGAATGCTTTAAAACTTGCAGACCAATTTGGTGATGAGGATGCTAAATTAGATGCCTATTATTATATCGCGGATGTTTATAAATCAATTGATAACTACTCCAAAGCAATAGAATATAAAATGAAGGCTTTAGCACTGTGTGAGAAACAAAAAAATAAGTTTGGAATGGCTGCTTGTTATTTTGATATTGCACAATCTGATATTGAACTAAAAGAATATACAAAAGGGTTGGATTATATAAATAAAGCACTAAAAATATTTGAGGAACTCAAGGAAAAAGCTGGCGTTGGGGCATGTTATGCACTTGCAGCAGGAGATTATATGGAGCTAAAGGAATATTCAAAAGCAAAAGAAAATATAGAAAAAGGCATTTCTGTTTTTGAAGTGTTGGCGAAGCAAGATTCTTCTGAATACTGTAATCTTGGTGGTAACTACAGTATATTGGGAAGTTTAAATAATAGGGAAAAAGACTATCAATCGGCTCTTATGTATCTTAATAAAGCTCTCAAAATAAAGAAAGAAAACAAATGTGGAATAGGAGATATAATTTCTTTAAATGAAGAACTTGCCACTACATACGAAGGTTTGAAGGATTATAAAAATGCTTATGATTTTTATAAAAAGTCGAAAGAAATGCATGATAGTATTTTCAGCAATGACAATAAAAAGAAGCTCGGTGATTTGCAATCGAATTACGAAGTAAATAAAAAAGAAATAGAATTGGATGCAAAAGCGTTAGTAGAACAGGAAAAAGCCACAGATGAAAGTAAAAAACAAAAACTGATTATCCTGTTTGTTGTACTTGGTTTATTAGTAGTATTGATATTTGCGGGTTTTGTATTTCGTTCGTTAAGAATAAGAAATAAGCAAAATATTATTATTTCAGAACAAAAAGAAATAGTAGAAGAAAAACAAAAAGAAATACTTGATAGTATAGAATATGCTTTACATATTCAAACCGCCATCCTCCCTCCCACCCGTATTGTAAAACAATATTTCGAAAATTCCTTTATTCTTTATAAACCAAAAGATATTGTAGCTGGAGATTTTTACTGGATGGAGCAAAAGGAGTTGGAGAATTTTAGTGTTGGAGATTTGGAGAATGAAAAAAGTACAGATGTTAATTCTAAAAATCAACAAATCACTAATTCAATAATTCTTTTTGCCGCATGCGATTGTACTGGTCATGGAGTACCGGGAGCAATGGTTTCGGTAGTTTGCCATAATGCCCTTAATAGAGCGGTGCGTGAATTTGGATTGGCACAGCCTGCCGCCATATTGGATAAAACAGCCGAAATAGTTATTGAGAACTTCAGTAAAAGCGAAGAAGATATAAAAGACGGGATGGATATTTCGCTTTGCAGTTATAATACTAAAACAAAAGAACTACAATGGGCAGGTGCCAATAATCCTTTATGGATATTGCATAACGGAGAACTTAAAGAAACCAAAGCCGACAAGCAACCAATAGGAATGAATGAGGATAGTAAACCATTTACCAACCATACATTCACTTCAAACAATGGAGATACTATTTATCTATTCACAGACGGCTTTGCTGACCAGTTTGGCGGTGATACAGGAGAAAAGAAACTGACTCGTAAACGATTTAAAGAATTGCTATTAGATATTAAAGAAAAGTCAATGCAGGATCAGTGTATCGCATTAGATAGGTTTATTATTGAATACAGAAAACAAGTGGAACAGATTGATGATATATTGGTTATGGGTGTGAAAGTATAATACAAAAGATAAAAGGTAAATATAATCACTGCTTACATTCTAAACTATGAATATGCAGCAATGACAGACTATAAACCTAAACCCAAAATACGTTGAACGATGAGAAACATCACTAAATTAATATTATTAATGTTTTACTTTCGCATCTCCGGTTAAACCTAATCACTAGATTTTTATTGCAAACAATTTTGCTTAATCTATTTACAATTACACAATCATTTTTAGTGTTTCCTGTATCTTATCCATTTCAAGTGATTTATCGAGAAAATAGTCTGCACCATGTGAAAAACAGGCACTTCGGTATTTTGGTCCAGAATGGTTTGAAAGCATTATGATTTTCAATGCAGGATATTTTTCACGAAGTGTTATTAACAGAAATATTCCATTTGCGTTAGGCATTTCTTCTGCAAGATTAATATCAAGAATAACTACATTAGGTTTAAGTTCCTTTACAAGGTATAATGCGGTAGCTATATTATGAGCATTACCCAAAAATTCCACATTTACAGTTTCTGTAAGTATAAGTTTCAATCTTTCGGCAATAAGTGCTGAATCATCAACAGTAATTATTTTTAGTCTTGGTGAAATAATCATTTTTCTGGTTTTAACAATGCAAAATTACTGGGAAATTAAGTTATCACCGTTAGTTCAGACAATGAATTTATTGTAATAAAAAATGTTACAAAAGTTATTTAGAAGTCTAACGGTATTGTAAACAATACCATTATTATCGATAATGCAGCAGTTATCATTTTAATTTACGAAACACACTTAATAACATCTATCCAGTTCTATTGTTATGTTCGCAAACAACCTGCATTAGTAATAAAAGCCACTAAATAATTCTTTTATTAAAAGTGCTTGGTAATTAAAGGTACTTTTGACTTTATTATAATTAAAGTTATAAGAACAGTTAGTGTTTTTAAATCAGAAACAAAATATAGAAAATCGAAATAATTAAATTAATAAACATAAATCATGAAATCAGCAAAAACATCACTAATTAAGCCTATTAACGAGCAGGGAGTATTTTTTTACGCTACATCTGGAAAATTTACAGTAAGAGTAAAAATAAAAAACAAATTCACAAATTTGAAAGCTTGTGTAAGTGAGCGGGAAGCTCTTGACTTTTACGCCGACTGGCTTAAAAAAAATGGATAATTCAATACTATTAATTGCTATTATTGTATCCATAAAGAAGAAATAATACCTGTGATTAAATCTTTAATTGTTTTTCAAAAGCTTTACTTCTACTTTTTTAAATATTTTTAAAATGATAAAAAAAAGCGCAACATATAGCTGCGCTTTTTTATTTATACTATTAATATTATTATTCCGTAATATTCAATATCCAGGCATCACTTTGGATTGCTTTTACCTTCTTACATAAATCAAGAGATTCTTCTTTTGACTGAACGCAATTAATAAACAAGTAATGATAATGTAATGGAGAATAAAATATGTAAGTTGTTCCTTCATATCCTCTGTTAATAAACCGTTGAACTTCCGCAATTGCATAATCATAATAATAGAAAGTGCCTACAACCACATAATATCCTGTTTTTACAGGGTTTCCATTTTTATCTTTAAAATCAGCTTTGCTTATGCTTCTAATACCATCGGCATCAATAGCTCCAATTTTCACAGGTTTATCAACGCCATTATTTTCAGCTCCTGCATTATTATCTTTTACTTTGTTGGCATCAGTATCCTTTTCTGTATTCGTTTTATCTGAATTCTTTTTATTTTTCTTATTGTTTTTATCCGAATTATTTTCATCAGCATTATTATCTTTCTTTTTAGAAGATTTAGCCTCCTTTTTATTTTCCTTATCAGATGTAGAAGATTTATCATCATTTACAGGAGCTGTTTTTTTATTACTCTCGGCAGCAGTATTCATATCTTTTTCAAGCTTATCGGTATTATCATTCGTTTTTTGAATGTCGCCTTTTACCTTATCAATCTCCTGCTGTAAGCTGTCCACTTTTACATTTGTTTTATTTAGCTGATCCGTATTTTTGTTCAACTGATCATTATTCTTATTAATCGCCTCTTTATTTTCAGCATTTTGTTTTTTCAACGTATCATTTGCAGCTTTCAGCTCATCCAATTCTTTTCTTTTGCTTACACCGAAAGTGTAACTTAAGAACACTTCGTGACTGGTACCTGCATACGAACTGATTGGACTTATTATAAAATCGTATGAATATCCAATTTTAAACGACTGATGTACTTTTACATAAGCACTGCCAGTTACAGCATAATTACTTTTATAAGTCACCCCTACTCCAACAATATCTTTCCAGTCGAACAATGCATTAACATCATATTGAAAAGGGGCTCCTGGAATATATCTTGCCAGTACCAATGGAGTAAAATGAATATTCTGGTCTTTGCTTATATCAAAAGTATATTTAGCAGTAGCCAAATAATGACGTGCCATCTGATAATCAGAGTGGGAATAATTATTGGTATATATTATTGTGTTGCCTCCCAACTGAGGAACAGAAACACCTACATCAAGTTTTTTCCAATTGAACATCACTCCGGCATTCGCATCAAAAGCAGTTTTGTTTTGCGGTTGACCAAACAACGATAAATCGTTTACATCTTTTACAATGATTTTAGAAAAATCAATTTTATTTTCAATAACGCCAACAGATAAACCGAACATTAGGTTGGTATTTTCACTTGTTCTTATTCGGTAAGAATAAGAACCGTAAGCGGCTATCTTACTTGTTATATCGGTAATATCATTATAAATAATAAGACCCAATCCTGCTTTTTTATCCTGAATCGGACCGTCAACCATAATAGCTCTGGTAACAGGGCCTCCGGGCATATCAACCCATTGCGAATGGTTTAACAAACCTATCGTAGTATTACCGCTGGTACCTGTGTTTGCAGGATTATAAATAAACGGTGTCTGGTAATACTGGCTGTACATTGGTATCTGCTGACCGTAAACAATACTTCCGATTAAAACAGAAATTAAAATTAATGTAATTTTTTTCATTTAGTTTAAGTTTTGTATAAATTAAATTTGTAAATAATTAGTTTTTCTTACCATCAACTATAGTAACGCCTCCTTTAAATATTTTTGAAGATTTTGCAAACTTCAACACATAATAATAAGTTCCATCGGGCAGTAATTGTCCTCCATATATACCATCCCAATCATTTTTGTATGGTGATTCACTGAAAACTTCCTGACCATATCTATTAAAAATAGTAACTGAATTATCAGGATAGTTTTCAATATTCATAATGTTCCACACATCATTTAATCCATCTCCGTTAGGAGTTAATACATTTGCTACAGTAAACAAATAATCATCTATTACATATATATTAAGAGCATCAGTATTTACGCATCCATTATTATCGGTAACAGTAAGTATATAATTAGTTGTCACAAGCGGCTCTGCAATAGGATTGTAAATATTAGGATTGCTCAATCCTGTTGCCGGTGCCCATGAGTATATTACACCTCCTGTCGCATTTAATGTATAAGAGAAGCCTAAACTTATTGTAGTATCATTTCCTGCAAATACAACCGGTAAAGGCCATACAACTACTTTTATCGAATCTGAGTTTACACATCCTGTTGCCGGATTAGTTACCACTAATGTATATGTTCCTGATGCAGTTACAATGATGCTTTGGGTGGTGTCACCTGTGCTCCATGCATAAGCCAAACCATTAACTCCAGTTAAAGTAACGCTGCCTCCAAAACAGAAATCCAAAGGACCGGAAGGCGTAATTGTTGGATTAGGCAATGGATTAACAACCGCATTAATTGTAACGGAATTTACACAACCTTTATCTGTTATTACTTTAAGTGTAACTGCGTACGTTCCCGGATTAGCATACACGTGAATAGGGTTTGTTGCAGTAGATGAAGTACTATCAGCGAAATCCCACATTGTAAATTGTAATATTCCTGAACTTACCGTTGATGTATTAACAAATACTGAGGTCTGACCTATACAAACCGGAGCAACAGTAAAGTTGGCAACCGGTGTTGGGTTAACAGTAATAAGAGTAGATAATGAAGTATCTCTTGAACAGACACCGCTTTTCACAATTGCAACATATAATGTAGAAGTATTCAAATTAGTATACGTTTGCGATGCTGTTGTGTTAGCTATAGTAGTGTAAGTAATTCCACCGTCAGTTGAAGAAGCCCAGCTGGTAATGTTTCCAACATATCCGCTAAGTGTAATAGTTCCTGAATTGGCTCCGCTGCAAACAATGGCTGCACCAGCAGTAGTTCCTCCAATTGAAACCGGACTTACTGTGATTTTTGCTGTATCTGAAGGTACAGAAGGACAAACGCCATTTTGTACAATTACTCTATATTGTGTAGTTATAGTAAGATTATGATAATTGGCAGTATCAATTGAACTCATATCAGTAAGCCATGTATTTCCTCCGTCAGTTGATGTTTCCCAACGAAGAATAGTTCCTGTATAACCTGTAAGGTGCAATGTTCCTCCATTCGAACCTGAACAAACAGATGCATTTGCAGCAAGCAATCCGCCAACAGAAGCCGGATTAACTGTTATGGTTGATACTGTAGAATTTGCAGAAGCACATACTCCACTTTGTACCACTGCCATATATTCAGTGGTAATATTAAGGTTGGTATAAGTTTGAGTCGCAGTTGTATTTACAATATTGGTCCAGGTAACTCCATTATCTATTGAAGATGCCCAATGTAATATATTTCCTGTAAATCCACTTAACGTAATAGTTCCTGCATTAACACCGCTGCATACAGTGGTTGAACCTAATGTTGTTCCTCCTACCGAAACAGGGTTAACTGTAACAGTTGCAGAAGCAGATATTGCAGAAACACAAACTCCGCTTTGCACAATTGCCCTGTACATTGTAGTTATAGTTAAGTTATTATATCCCTGTGTAGTAGTTGTATTCGTAATCGTTACCCAGGTGGTTCCTCCATCTGTGGATGATTCCCAGCGAAGAATGTTTCCTGTACTTCCGTTTAAAGTAAGAGTTCCGTTATTGGAACCGGAGCATACAGTTGCACTGCCTGTTACATTTCCTCCAACTGAAGGAGGAGTAACTGTAATTGTAGTAGGTGGAGAATTCGCCGGTGCACATACTCCACTTTGAACCACAGCAATATATTCGGTACTTATAATTAGATTGTTATATGTTTGCGAAGCAGTTGTGTTGGCTATATCAGTCCAGGAAGCTCCGCCATTTGTAGAAAATTGCCATTTAGTAATGCTTCCCGTAAATCCGCTCAATGTTATTGTTCCTGCATTAGCTCCACTGCAAACCGTAGCTGCTCCTGATGTTGTTCCTCCTGCTGAAACCGGATTAACAGTAATGGTTGCAGAAGCTGATGCAACAGGTGCACATACACCGCTTTGTATAATTGCACGATATGAAGTTGTAATTGTTAAATTGTTATATCCCTGTGTGGCGCTTGAGTTAACAACGGACACCCAGGTAGTTCCTCCATCAACTGATGATTCCCAGTTTAGTATGTTTCCTGTATTTCCTGTAAGTGTAAGTATTCCGCTATTGGAACCTGAACAAACTGTCGCGCTGGCGGCTATTGTTCCGCCAACAGAAGCCGGACTAACTGTAACAGTAGATACAGATGAATTGCTTGCTGCACATACTCCGCTTTGAACAACTGCTACATAGGAAGTTGTTGTATTAATATTAGTATATGTTTGCGAAGCAGTAATGTTGGCTATATCCGTCCAGGTAGCACCTCCATTAGTAGAGAATTGCCATTTAATAATGCTTCCTGTGAAACCGCTAAGTGTAATTGTTCCTGCATTTGCGCCGCTGCAAACTGTAGCTGAACCCGAAGTAGTTCCGCCAACAGAAACAGGATTTACTGTAACAGTTGCCGTTGCAGAAGGAACAGCAGCACATGCTCCGCTTTGAACAATAGCACGATATGATGTAGTAACATTTAAATTATTATAACCTTGTGTAGTGGTTGTATTTGTAATGGTAACCCAAGTAGTGCCTCCATCCGTTGATGATTCCCAACGAATTATATTACCTGTATTTCCGCTTAGCGTAAGTGTTCCGCCATTTGCTCCTGCACATACGGTAGCACTTCCTGAAACGGTTCCTCCTGCTGAAGCAGGGCTCACTGTAACTGTAGAGACTGAAGAGTTAGCCGATGCACATACACCGCTTTGAACAACAGCCATATATTCTGTTGTAGTATTAAGATTAAGATACGATTGTGAATTAGTTGTATTTACAAGGTTAGTCCAGCTTCCTCCTCCATTTGTAGAAAATTGCCAGTTTAAAACAGTTCCTGTAAACCCGGCAAGAGTTATTGTTCCTGCATTTACACCGCTGCAAACTGTTGCCGAACCTGATGTGGTGCCGCCAACAGAAACAGGATTAACTGTAACGGTAGCTGCTGCCGATGTTGCTGATGCACAAACACCACTTTGAACAATCGCGCGATAAGCAGTTGTTATGGTAAGATTGCTGTAATTTTGAGTCAAACCATTATTAATTATTGTATTCCATGTTGCTCCTCCATCCGTTGACGATTCCCAACTTACAACGTTTCCTGTATTTGCGCTAAGTGTAAGCACTCCCCCATTTGCTCCCGAACAAACTGTTGCACTGCCCGCTATGGTACCTCCGGCTGATACCGGATTTACTGTAATATTAGCTATCGAAGAATTGATAGATGGACATACTCCACTTTGAACCACTGCAATATATTCGGTAGTAATAATAAGGTTGTTATAATTTTGCGCAGCAGTTATGTTAGCTATGTTATTCCAGGAAGCACCGCCATTTGTAGAAAATTGCCATTTAATAATGTTTCCTGAATTCCCGCTAAGTGTTAATGTTCCTGCATTTGCCCCGCTGCAAACAGTTGCTGAACTGGCAATAGTACCGCCTACAGATGCATTATTAACCGTAATAGTACCTGAAGCAGATGTGGCTGCAGGGCATGAGCCACTTTGAACAATAACACGATAAGCAGTGGTAACAGTAAGATTGCTGTAACTCTGACTTGTTCCTGTATTTGCAATTGTAATCCAGGTAATACCTCCATCTGTAGAAGATTCCCAGTTAAGTACGTTTCCTGTATTTCCTGTAACAGTTAAACTGCCTGCATTGGCACCAGCACAAACTGTTGCGCTTCCATTTATAGTTCCACCAACAGATGAAGCTGCCATTGTTATAGTAGCAATAGTAGATGTGCTGCTTCCACAGGCACCATTCTGCACCACTGCTTCATATTCTGTATTTAAAGTTAGATTAGTATAGTTTAATGTAGGTGTTGTATTTGCAATGACTGTCCATGATACACCTAAGTCAGTAGAAGATTGCCAGTTTAATACAGTTCCAGTAAATGCAGTCAAAGTAAGTGTTCCTGTATTTGCACCGTTGCAAACAGTTGCACTTCCGTTCACCACTCCATACGGATTTGAGGGCTGAGCAATTACCACATTGGCAGTTGCAGTACATAAATTAGCGTCAGTAACTTTAACAGTATAAGTACCTGCCATCTGTCCCGAAATATTTTGAGTGGATTGTCCGCCCACCGGCCATGAATAAGAATAGGGCGGTGTACCTCCTGTAGCTACTACTGATGCAGTACCGTCACTTCCGCCGAAACAGGTAACGGTGGTACTGCTGGTAGCGAGTGATAATGGTGAAGGCTGAGCAACTGTTACAAACTCAACTAATGCAGCACATGGTGTTGCATCATTAATTGTCAATGTATAAGTAACACCTGCCGAAAGACCTACTGCTGTAGCTCCATTTTGGGGCGGACCGGATGGTGCAGTCCATACTATAGAATAAGGAGCAGTTCCATTTGAAGGATTGGCTGTTGCTGTTCCGTCACTACCGCCATTACAACTTACAGGTGTTGTGGTGGTAAGGTTATTTATCGGACACTGCCCGAAACTAACTGTAATGCCAACAAACAAACAAATAATTGATAGTTTTATTTTCATCTTTTTATATTAAGTATTTTTGTTATATATATTAAGGTAAGTTTTTTAGAAAGTAATTATAAGTATATTGATGTATTGAAATTATGTTTATAATCCATGCGGTAAAGTTATATTAAGAATTTATACAAAACAAGACTTCCTGTAAAATTACAAACTATCAATTGTTAATAACCAAGATTCTATTTTCATATATATTATTCTGTAATAGTGTCGTGTTATGATTTTGCTTCATATACAATCACAATAATACTTTCGTCTAAATTACATTTTTATATTTTATATTCCCAGGCCAAGATGCCTTTGATAAAATTTATTACTTAATTAAAATGAACGAACAAGAGATTATTCGCTACTCCACAAAACAAATGAGTGTGTCATTTCGAATCCCACACCTACGGGAAGGAATCTCCCTTTTCAATATGAAAGAAATATAATATAATATAGTACTTCATCCCACACATGCGGGAGCCCCTTCTCTTTTTATAGAGAGAAGGGCTGGATCTGCCTGCCGGCAGCTTGGGGTGAGGTCTCGGAAGGTTTTGAGATTAATCTTAGAAATAATTGTGTACTAAAAAAAAGGGTTGTAAATAGGTTTATTATTATTGGTGATGAATTGAAAATTAAATTACATTTGACAAATGGCAATTGCCGCTTACTCGAACACAGCACCGTAAGATGAACGATTGCAAATAAAATGTCAGTTTGATTATTCATAGTAAGTCATTTGCCTTTATTCAGCTTAATTATGAAAACCATTTATTATAATTGCCTATGCCGCTTGAGATAAGATTAATAAATGAGTCGGAATACACAGCGGTAAATGATTTTTATAACATGACCTCTCATATTGGTCGTCCGGCACCATTAATTATAAGGAGTTATGATAAATTCTGCTGGGAATTTATTAATTGCCCTGTCGGAACATCTATTTATGCCGGTGCATATGAGCACAAAGAAGGAAATAAGCCGGTATTGGTCGGGACACAGTGTGTGGTACTGTTAAAAATGATTGATGCTAAAGGAAACGCCATTATGACCGCAAAAGGAGAAGCCACGCTGATAGATATTAAAGCCTTGACGAGATATAAAAAAAAGGATATTCTAAAAGAGTTGTTCAGCATTTTGATTGAAGAATGTGGCAAAAGAGGAATTGAATTTTTATGGGGTTTTAATACTATTCCTGCTACCTATAAACGTTTGGGATTTGATAACCCTTTTAAATCGTATCACGGACTGCTTGTTTTAAAACCTGTTAAAGCATATAAAAATATTGTATCATTAAAAATAAACACTACACCAATGGATAAATTCAAAATAGCCGCCGGTGCAGGATTATCCTATTTATATTCAATAAAAAAATCATTTATTCTTTCCCGGAAAAATAAGTATCGCCTCAACTTTGAATTAAATGAGAATGAGATTCTCTTCAGGAATGCATCATCCCCTGATAAATTGATTTTTTTATTACAGGATAAAAATTGTTTCGACTGGAGAATTTCTGCGAATCCATACCACATAAGTTACAAGTCTTATCAGCTGATGGATGAAAATAATATGTTATCAGCACAGGTTATCTGCAGCATACAAAAAGATGTTGCCTTTATTGAACAGACATTATTTGACAGTAAATTAAATAAAAAAAACAGACAGCTTTTTTTAAAAAGAATTCTGACGTTATTGGAAAATGAAAACATTTCGGTTGTAAGGTTTACCGGCTTTACCAATAACAGACTTAATCAGGCCGAAATGAACCTGGTAAAAAGCATTGGATTTTTATTTACAGGCAAAGGGGAATGGTTTACTTTTAAAAACTTATCAGCCGATTCAATTATCAATCCCGAAAACATTTATCTTTCCCGAATGTATAAACAGGGAGTAAATTGAAATTATGAGTAATAAGGAAAAATACATTCGGGTTTTTAAAAATACATTTCAAGTGAATGAAAAGGACCTTGCAACTCTTACCTATCAAGGTGTGGATAGTTGGGATTCTATTGGACACATGAATATGATAGCAGAAATGGAAGAGACATTTAATATTATGATTGAAATGGAGGACATTCTTGATTTCAGTTCATACATAACAGGATTTGACATTATAAAAAAATATGGCATCGAATTCTAGATTATTAACCGGCAAAACAGCGGTAATAACCGGCTGTAACAGGGGAATTGGGAAGGCAATACTGGTAAGTTATGCCGCAAACGGCGCTTCTGTTTTTGCCTGTGTCCGTAAAGAAAGTCAAGTGTTCTCGACATTAATCAAACAACTTTCCGCAAAACATTCGTAACTGTTGCACAACCCTCAAAAAATATAAGAATAAGAAAAAACAGACTTCAATAGAAGCATTTTAAGAGAAGATGATTTTATGAGTGAGAGGTTTTGTGTAGGAAATCACCTTCTTTATAAGCCCTAAAAAT
>CAIQBY010000361.1 GCA_903870175.1 uncultured Bacteroidota bacterium | reverse complement strand
ATTTATAATTCTATACATTTTTTCTGAAATCCCGTTGGGATAAGATGTTTGTAGTAATACATTAAACGAAATATGTCAAGCTCCGTAGGAGCGGTATTAATAAAACAGGTCGCTCCTACGGAGCTTGACTCATATTACATTATATTGTTCTACAAACAGAATGCTCCTACGGAGCAAAAAATAAAAAATTTGTATAGTAGTTTTTGAATTATTAACTGATACTTCCTCCAATATTTGTATAGTGTAAAAATAAGAGGTAGTATAAAAAACGAAATAGCTCTATTGGAATAGTAATAATTTTTTAGAACGGGGATTCGAAGAAGTATAAGTAATGGGCAATTCCGCCAGCGCGAGTGCAATGCCCTCCCATTCTCTGTTCTTAAACCATGAAATTAAAATTAAAAAGTCGATGATTTAGTATTTTTCAATGGTGTAGTTAAAATAACTTGAAGTATTTTTGCAACGAAATATTAGGGTTGGTAGCCTATTATTTTTTTCATGTTGGTTAGGTTTGGCCCCGCAGCAATGCGGGGCTTTATTTTTTGGCTGATCTCAGAATAGCCAAGTCATTTCAATGCACTGCAGTTACACTTACCTTTTCAATCCCTTTCAACTCAACTACAATATGTTTGTATCGGGCTTTTAAATGGTATTCACTTATTATTTCCAGAATATCATAATCAATAAAATTACATTCGCTTCCATCGATAGTAAGCATGCTGTATTCAGGAATTAAATCCAAAGCTTTGCGCAGTTTTACTTTGTTCAAAAACGATACATTACTATTTAGTTTAATATAATAAACTTCAATTTTCTGATCCATTGTTTTAGTAATTTTATATTCAGCTTTAAAGTTATTTTGAATAATATAATATATCGAAATTAAAAGACCGATAGAAACACCGATAAGCAAATCGGTAAAAAGAATAACAATAATCGTAATCATAAACGGGATAAATTGCTTCAGCCCCAGTTTCCACATATTAATATAAAGCTTTGGCTTGGTTAGATTAAGTCCTGTAACAAGTAAAATAGCTGCCAGAGAGGCATAAGGAATCATGCAAAGTAAAAATGGTACTAAAAGTACTGCCAACAGTAGAAAAAGCCCATGAGTAAATGCCGACATTTTTGTTCGCGCTCCTGCATCCACATTTGCTGCACCCCGCACAACCACTGCAGTAATTGGTATTGCACCCAACAGACCACATGCCATATTACCAATTCCCTGAGCAATCAACTCCCTGTTGACAGGGGAAATCCTGTTGCGTTTATCCAGCTTATCAATAGCTTCAATACAAAGCAAAGTTTCCAATGTGGCCAGTAATCCTATGATTAACCCATCTTTCCATATTTCGATTGATGAAAAAAGTTTGGTGAAATCAGGAAATGAAACACTTGCAAAAATATTGGAAGGTATGTTTACCAGTTGTGTTGTTTTTAAAGAATAATCGGAAACCGCTTTTGTAAATAGAATATTAGTGATTATACCTATTACTACGACCAATAAAGGAGCAGGAATTACTTTTAACTTTTTTGCAAACGGTTGCTGAAGTATTACAAGCACTAAAATGGAGACCAGTGTAATAAGTATGGCACCTCGAGTAATATGGTGATTGAAATTCTGGAAATTCCAAAGAAAATGTTTGTCAGAAAATAGTTGAATAATACCACTGGTCCAGAAATCAGGCTGATCATAACCCATAGCAAGTGGAATTTGTTTTGAAACAAGAATAATTCCAATGGCTGCCAACATCCCTTTTATAACGGAAGAAGGGAAATAGTTGGCAATGCCGCCAAGTTTTAAAATACCTAATGCCAGTTGAAAAAAACCGGCTATCATTACAGCAAGCAGAAATATTTTATAGTCGCCAAGGGAAATAATAGAAGCGGCAACTACTGTGGTTAAACCAGCCGCAGGCCCTGAAACAGCTAATTGCGACCCGCTGATAAAAGACACCAGCAGTCCTCCAATAATACCTGACAGTAATCCTGAATACAGTGGTGCGCCGGAAGCCAGTGCTATACCGAGACATAATGGAAGTGCAACTAAAAAAACAGAAAGTCCTGCCGGTAAATCGTATTTAAGCCAAAGTATGCGATAATACCTTATCCTTTTCTTCACAAGAAATTTATTATAGGCTGTAAAGGTACTGCATTTTTATCATGCATATTTATTAATACTCATTTAGATATTAACTACTGATTGTTTGGAATGACTATAAACTGAATACTAAAAGAAAATATTAATAATAAAAGTATAGTAACTTAGCACCCTAAACATTTACATTATGTTAGCTTTATTGCTATCTGCCTTATTTTCTTTTCTTCTGTTTTTAATACTTGGCACGTGGCTATGTAAAGTTTTAAATCTGAAGACAACTATTATAGAAGTACTATTAACCGGTTTAATTGCAGCTAATGCTTTTACTACAATCCTTTCATTATTTGTTCCTATAAACAGTTATGTTCTATTATTGGTTTGCATTGTCATCATCTTTCTTTTCTATGTTATAAAACAGGATATCGTATATCAATTATCCATTTCCAAGGAAAAATATAATGTGGTAATTTACTCAATGCCGTTTATAATAATTGCATTTCTGTTATCTCTTAATTCACCTCAGATATATGATACCGGGTTGTATCATATTCAATCAATCAAATGGATTGAAGAATATTCAGTTGTACCGGGATTGGCTAATCTTCATGGGCGCTTTGGTTTTAACTCAAACATATTTAGTTTATTTGCTCTCACATCCATGTCAGGTATATTCAACAGAGAAATATTCTCCATCAATTTTACTATCTTTATAGTACTTGTAATATACTTCATAAATATTATTTATGTTCAATTTAAAAGTAAAGGTTTAAGTGCTATTCTTCTGTTTTATCTGATTCTATTCCTGATTTTAATTCAGCTTTCAGACACTCTTTCTTCACCTTCTCCCGATTTTCTGAATACAGCTATTCCACTTTTTATTTTTACAAGAATTGTAGAGCTTTCACAAAATAAAAACAATAAAGTATTAGCCGTTTACATTCCAGTGATTATTCTAGCCCTTTACGTTATTACAGTAAAACTTTCCACATTACCTTTAATCATATTACCCTTGTCAATAATGCTTTATTATCGAATAGAAGCCAGAAAATGGATATGGAAACTCTTCATCGCAGGATTATTAATTATTGCACCCTGGCTTATTCGGAATGTAATATTAAGCGGATGGTTATTATATCCGTTTGCCGGTATAAATTTATTTCATTTCGCCTGGCAGGTGCCTATTGGTAAAGTACTGGAAGAAAAAAATGCAGTTGTAGGTTGGGCCCGCATTCCCGGAGAACATTATCTGGATGCTATTAAAATGACTTTTAGTGAATGGGTTCCTATCTGGTGGCAACGGGTCGTTTTTATTAATAGAATTATTATTGCAGCTGCTTTCCTTGCACCACTGATAATACTTTTAAAGCTTTTTATAAAAAAAACAAAGCCCGACATTTTCCCTTTAGCTATTGTTTTTACTTCTTTATCAGGCACAGTATTCTGGTTTTCTACAGCACCTGATTTTAGATTCGGTATTGCATTTATAATTATCCTTGCTCTATCTCCCTTACTCTACTTCGATTTTAACTGGATACCAAAACAAAAAACTGCCCGTTATTTAAGTGCCATAATTATTTTGTTGTTTGCATATTTTGTTTTTCAAAATAAAGAACAGTTAATAGATTTTGACAATAAAATTTCATCGGTTATTGTTTATCCTAAAAAGCTAAAGATGCCTGATGACATTAACTTTGATAGCTATAATTATAATGGTGTTGTGTTTTATTCTCCAACATCCGGTGACAGATGTTTTGATCATTGTATTCCATGCTCGCCAGGTAAACCACAATTTATAGAAATGAGAGGAAAAAACCTACAGAATGGATTCAGGTCTAAATAAAAAAACGGGTTAATTAAACATATTAATTATAACCCGATTTTAATAATCGGAACGAGTTATTAAAAACCCGTTCCGACATTAGGTAAAACTACCAGCCTTTTTTGGCTACTCCGTTTTTTACTGCCTCTAAAGCATTTGCTTCGTTCAGCATAGTAACCATTTTGTTTCCTTTACCATCATTGCCTTGTGCCATATAGCCACCACGTGCAGTTTTGGTAATTACAGCATCCTGTAAAGGAACATTTTTTTCTTTTGTTTTCATACAATAAGCAGTTAACATTTTCGACATTTTTTCAAGAATTTAGTGTTAGGTTAATATTCGTTATTTTTATTTGATGTTAAATTAGATATAATTATTGACAATGGACGAATAAAAAAATTATTTATTTGATTTTTGCATTTAAAACTTTAAAGTTAAACCTAAAGTTTTGTTTTCTATATAATTTTATTTTTTTATGAGAGATACTCATTCTATAACTTTGACTAGATAGTTTTCAAAAAATAAACGATGATAGTATTTAATTCACATTAATTAAGAGTATTAACTTAAAAGAAGTATTTGAATTAGATTTTCAAAAATAAAATTCTTTTGTAAATCAGAAAAGAACAAGAGGAAAAATTCTTTTCTACTGTCTATATTAATTTCTACCAACAAACTTTAAGTGCACTACATGCGAACGAACTGCGCTTAATACAGTAGGAAATTCTAAATAGGTTACTCCAAACTGAGCACATGTTTCACGCACCAACTCTGCAATTTTAGGGTAATGAATATGACTTATTCGGGGAAACAAATGATGTTCTACCTGAAAATTAAGTCCTCCTGTAAACCATGTTACCAGTTTGCTTTTTGTAGCAAAATCAGCTGTTGTTTGAACCTGATGTACTGCCCATTCTTCATCAATTTTAAATGCTTTTGTATTTGGTGTGGAAAAAGCAGCATCTTCAACAACATGCGCTAATTGAAATACAACGGAAATTACAAATCCACAGACAAAAGCAATAATTGAAAATCCAATTATTGTTTTTAATAATCCAACCATAAAGATTGGCAATACCAAATAAACCCCTATATAAAGAATTTTACTAATCCAGAAAATAAAATGTTCTTTCAAATCCATCTTGCGGAATGGCTGATCACCTATTTTACCGGAAAAATATTTTGTAAAGTCTTGAACTAATACCCAAAGCAAATAAGTAACTCCATAAAGTACTACCCAATAAATATGCTGAAAGCGGTGATACCAATATTTCTTCTGATCAGTGTGAACACGTATCCATGGCTTAATATCAATATCATCATCCATTCCTTCAATATTAGTGAAAGAGTGATGATTTACATTATGCTTGTACTTCCAGAGATATACGCTGCCTCCCATTGCATTCAACGAATAACCCATCAATTCATTCACCCATGGTTTACGTGAGAAACTTCCGTGTGCACCATCATGCATTACATTAAAACCTACAGCTGCAAGACTAACACCCAATACGCAACATAAAAGAATTGAAATTACTGTTGAAGGAGTAAAGAAAACCAATACTGTATATAAGGATGCCGTTAATAAAACAAGGAAAACTGTTTTAATATATAACTTATAATTTCCGGTCTGGCGTAAATTATTGGATTGAAAATATGCATCTACTTTTTCTTTCAGTGCATTAAAAAATAAACTGTTTTTATTATTAAAACTTACTCTTTGCATTTATATTATTTTTTTAAAGGATGTCAAAGGTAAGTATAAAATATACTATTAGTATATTAAATTTTCAACAATAGAAATAACTAACTATTTGATTTAACTTTAAGAGACCAAGTAAAAATAAACTCAGCAACTTTATCTCCCGATTCATCTACTCCAACCGACTTTATATCTGCTGATATTGACTCTCCCGATTGTTTAGCTTTGTCAATAATTTCAGAAATTATTTTTCCATCGATGCACGTGAAAGTAATTTCACCAACTGCCTTTTTGTAATAGGATGCTTTATTTTCTATAATCAACATTGAAATAGGAGGTGACGATTTATAAATTGCATTCATAACCAGCAGCCCTGTTGACATTTCTGCCGCCATTGCTTCGCATGCAAAATACATGGAGCGAAAAGGATTTTGTGTAAGCCATTTGAATTTAACGGTAGTAATCGCCTTTTCTTGAGTAAGCTCCTTTACTCTTATCCCAGCAATAAATGCCATAGGTAAGCTTTTCAGAAGATATAAACGAAATAAAAAACTGTTATTCGCCAGCTTTTGAAATTTAGAATCACTCATTTATTATTCAATTGGAAATGTAAGCGCAGATAAATTAATTGCTTCTTCAAACATTGTTTTATCTATGCCTGTAATGATATTATTTTTATCAAAATAACTCAGCAGCTTTTCTGTCGGCATGTTTCCTGTTAATTTATCAGTAGCCATTGGACAACCGCCATAACCTTTAATGGCACTGTCAAATCGACGACAACCATTAGTATATGCT